>DATMES010000039.1 GCA_035556555.1 Frankiaceae bacterium | reverse complement strand
GCAGATGTGGGGGTGTGTAGTCGCGTGACTACCAAATGTGGTGCACCACCGTCCTCCACCGCGCTGACCTGCGGTTTTGGTGCTCAAGAACCCTCGAAAAGGCGCCGATCCGCTTGACCGTGGTGCTGAGTGGAGTAGAGTGGAGCACAGTGGAGACAAGGGGCGTCGGGCGGAGGTGGACGGTGTGTTCCTCGGGACCCACCAGCCGCGTCTCGACGACAAGGGGCGCCTGTTCCTCCCTGCCAAGTTCCGCGACGAGCTCGCGGAGGGCCTCGTGATCACGAAGGGGCAGGAGCGCTGCCTCTACGTCTTCCCGCTCGGCGAGTGGGGGCGGATCACCGACGGCCTGCGCGCGGCGCCCGTCACCGGCAAGGCCATCAGGGACTTCGGCCGCGTGCTGTTCGCCAGCGCGGCCCACGAGGTGCCGGACAAGCAGGGCCGCATCACGGTCCCGCCGGCGCTGCGCGAGTACGCGGGCCTCACCAAGGACTGCGTCGTCATCGGCGCCAACACGCGCGTCGAGGTCTGGGACTCCGCCGCCTGGGACGCCTACCTCGACCAGACCGAGCCGGCGTACGCCGAGATGGCAGACGAGGTGATGCCGGGCGTGCTGTAGATCCACGAGCCAGCGGCAGGAACCCCTGCCGTGAGGTCTCGAGCCCCGGGGCGTCTTCCCCGGCCCCGGGGCACGGGACCTGACGGCAGCGTCGAGCACTTCTTCCCCGAACGACCCGGGTCGCGAGCCCGGGAGAACAGGTCGAGACAGATGGTGGACTACACGCCCACGCCGCCCCCCGAGCCCACGCTCGGGGCCGAGCTCCGTTCCAGCGCCCTGCTCTTCGGCCTCGCGATCGCGTGCACCGCCGGCGCGGTCGGTGCCACGCAGCTGGCCCTCAAGGTCTTCGCCTAAGTGCCGACCTCACCGGCGCACGTCCCGGTCCTGCTGGACCGGTGCGTCGCCCTGCTCGCGCCCGCGGCCACGCCCGACGGCCTGCTCGTGGACGCGACGCTCGGCCTGGGCGGGCACGCCGAGGCCCTCCTCAACGCCGCCCCGGAGACCCGCCTGCTCGGGCTCGACCGCGACCCCGAGGCGCTGCGGCGCGCGGGGGAGCGGCTGGCACCGTTCGGCGAGCGCGTACGCCTCGTCCACGCCGTCTACGACGCCCTCCCCGACGTCCTCGAGGGCGAGCGGGTGGACGGCGTGCTGTTCGACCTCGGCGTCTCCTCGCTGCAGCTCGACGAGGCGGAACGCGGCTTCTCGTACGCCGCCGACGCCCCCCTCGACATGCGCATGGACAACACGACGGGCACGACCGCGGCCGACGTCGTCAACACGTACCCGGTCGAGGACCTGACCCGGATCCTGCGGGAGTACGGCGAGGAGCGCTTCGCCGCCCGCGTCGCCCACGCCATCGTCGCCGGCCGCCCGTGGACGACGACCGCGCCGCTCGCCGAGACCGTCCGCACCGCCATCCCCGCCGCCACGCGCAGGCACGGCGGGCACCCGGCGAAGCGGACGTTCCAGGCGCTGCGCATCGAGGTCAACGGCGAGCTCGCCGCCCTGCACGCCGCGCTCCCCGCCGCGATCGCGGCGCTGCGCGTGGGCGGGCGGCTGGTCGTGCTCGCGTACCACTCGCTGGAGGACCGCGCGGTGAAGCGCGCGTTCGCCGAGGGCCTGAAGGGCTGCGTCTGCCCGCCGGAGATGCCGGTCTGCGGCTGCGGCCGTACGCCCGAGCTCCGCCAGCTCGTCCGCGGCGCGGAGTACCCGTCCACCGCCGAGATCGAGTCCAACCCGCGCGCCGCGTCCGCCAAGCTCCGCGCCGTCGAGCGCATCAAGGAGGCAGCGTGAGCCCCGTCGCCGCACCGGCCAGGCGCGCGCCCGCTCCGTCGCGGCGTACGCCCGCCAAGCCGGCCCGCCCGAACCTCCGCGTCGTCACGCCCGTCCCCTCGCGCGCGCCGCGGGCACCGTTCGTGCTGTTCTCCATGCTCGTCGTCGGCCTCGGCCTGGTGGCGCTGCTGTTCCTCAACACCGTCGTCGCGCAGGACGCGTTCACGCTGCACGACCTGGACCGCGGCACAGCCGAGCTGGCCGAACGCGAGCAGCGCCTCCGCCAGGAGATCGCCTCCCTCGAGGCCCCGAACGACCTCGCGCTGCGCGCCCGCGACCTCGGGCTGGTGCCGGCGGGGGACCCGGTCTTCCTCACGCCTGACGGCAAGGTGCTCGGCAAGCCCGTCCCCGCCGTCTCGCCCCCGCCGCCTCCGCCGCCGCCCGCGCCGAAGGCCACCGCCTCCGCCAAGCCCAAGCCGCAGCCCGAGCCCAAGCCGAGCGCGAAGGCGAAGAAGCCATGACGACGAGTCGTACGGCGCCCGCCAGGAAGCCCGCGCCCCGCAAGGCCGCCGCCCCGCGCAAGCCTCCCGCGAAGAAGGCCGCGCCCAGGCCCGCGCCGCACCGCGCCCGCGCGACCTCGCCCCGCCGCCCCGCGCCGCCGCGCCGCCCCGTCAGCCGCAGGCCCGCGACCCGCCGCGCCGACCCGAGGAAGCGGCTGCTGCATGGCCTCTTCGTCGTCGCGATCGTGCTGGCCGTGCTCGCCGGAAGGCTCGTGCAGCTGCAGGGCTTCGACTCCACGGTGTACGCCGAGAAGGCCGCCAAGCAGCGCCTGCGCAACGTCACGCTCGCCGCGACCCGCGGCTCCATCCTCGACCGCGAGGGCCGCCCGCTCGCCCTCAACGTCGACGCCCGCGCGATCTACGCCGACCCCAAGAACGTCGTCGACGTCGCCAAGACCGCCACCGCGCTCGCGCCGCTGCTCGGCGTACCGGCCAAGGACCTGCGGCCCAAGCTGCGCCGCGACACCCGCTTCGTCTACCTCGCCCGCGGCGTCGACCCCGAGGTCGCGCGCCGCATCGCCGCCGCGGAGATCGCCGGCATCGGCACGCTGCCCGAGACCAAGCGCGTCTACCCGAACGACTCCCTCGCCGCGTCGGTCATCGGCTTCGTCGGCCGCGAGGGCGACGGGCTCGGCGGCATCGAGTACGCCCTCGACGGCGACCTGCGCGGCAAGCCCGGCGAGGAGATCGTCGAGGAGGACACGGCGGGCCGCCAGATCCCGTCGGGCGCGCACAAGACCACGCCGCCCGTGCCGGGCCGCAACGCCGTCCTCACGCTCGACCGCGACATCCAGTGGCAGGCCGAGCGCGTCCTCGCCGACCAGGTGAAGAAGACGCGGGCCAAGCGCGGCCAGATCGTCGTCATGGACGTCAAGACCGGCGAGATCCTCGCCATGGCCGTGGCGCCGACGTTCGACCCCAACAAGCCGACCGACTCGCCGGCCGACCTGCGCGGCAACCCCGCGCTGTCGCAGGTGTACGAGCCCGGCTCGGTCAACAAGGTCATCACCGCCGCGGCCGCGCTGGAGACGGGACTCGTCCAGCCGGACACGCACATCGTCGTGCCGCCGAGCGTCCGCATCGCGAACAAGACGTTCACCGACGCGCACGCGCACGGCACCCTCGACATGACGTTCACCGGGGTGCTCGCCGAGTCGAGCAACATCGGCACCATCGGCATCGCGCAGCGCCTCGGCAAGGACACGCTGTACGACTACCTGCGCAAGTTCGGGCTCGGCGAGCGGACCGGCATCCGGTTCCCCGGCGAGAGCCCTGGCCTGCTGCCGCAGCCGCACGAGTGGTGGTCCACCGCGATCGGCACCATCCCGATCGGCCAGGGCGTCGCGGCGACGTCGTTGCAGGTCGCCGCGGCGTACGCCGCCATCGCCAACGGCGGTGTCCGCGTCCAGCCGAGCCTCATCCGCGGCAGCATGAACGCCGACGGCACCATGACCCCCGCGCCCGCGCCGAAGCGCGTCCGCGCCGTCTCCGCCAAGACCGCGCGCCAGGTCACGCGGATGCTCGAAGCCGTCGTCACCAAGGACGGCACGGCGCCGCTCGCCGCCATCGAGGGGTACCGCGTGGCCGGCAAGACCGGCACCGCGCGCAAGGTCCGCCCCGACGGCCGCGGCTACGCGGGCTACGTCTCGTCGTTCGTCGGCTTCGCCCCCGCGGACGCGCCGCGCTTCGTCGTCTCCGTCAGCCTCGACGACCCGGTGCCGATCTACGGCGGCATCGTCGCGGCGCCGGTGTTCCGCACCGTCATGGGCTTCACGCTCTCGACGCTGCGTGTCCCCCCGACCGGCCGCCCCGCCCCGGTGCACAAGCTCCGCGTCCCGTGACCGCACCCCACGACGCCGCTCGCTGCGCTCACGGCGCCGCGGGGACCCCGACGTGAGGGGGGTAGCGTCACAGCCGATGGTGATCCGACCGGCGACGCCGCCACGCCCGTTGCGCGAGTGGCACCCCGACGCACCCGACGTGTCGGTGACCGGCGTGACCCACGACTCCCGCGAGGTGCTGCCGGGCGACGTCTACGCGGGCCTGCCCGGCTCGCGCGCGCACGGCGCCGACTTCGCCGCGCAGGCTCGTCGCAGCGGCGCGGTCGCGATGGTCTCCGACCGCCCGTCCGACGACATCCCCACGCTCGTCGTGCCCGACCCGCGCAAGGTCCTCGGCGACCTCGCCCGCTGGGTCTACGGCGACCCGTCCGCGGCCATGGACGTCATCGGCGTCACGGGCACCAACGGCAAGACGACGACGGCGTACCTCCTCGAGGCCGGCTTCGCCGCCGACGGCCGGACGACCGGCCTCGTCGGCACCGTCGAGACGCGCGTCGCTGGCGACCGGCTCGACTCCGCGCACACGACACCCGAGGCGCCCGACCTCCAGGCGCTGCTCGCCGTCATGCAGGACCGCGGCGTCACCGGCGTCGGCATGGAGGTCTCCTCGCACGGCCTCGCGCTGGGGCGGGTGGACGGGACGACGTTCGCGGCGGCAGTCTTCACGAACCTCACCCAGGACCACCTCGACTTCCACGCCGACATGGAGTCGTACTTCAAGGCGAAGGCGTCGCTGTTCACGCCCGAGAAGGCGAAGGTCGCCGTCGTCAACACCGACGACCCCGCCGGCGAGCGCATCGTCGAGCGCACCCGCCTCCCCGTCGTCACGACGTCGGCGGCGGGCGCGCGGCTCGCGGACTGGCAGGCGCACGACGTCGCGCTCTCGCGGGAGGGCGCGACGTTCCGCGTCGTGGCGAGCGGCGTGGACGACGTCGTACGCCTGCGCCTCCCCGCCGCGTACAACGTCGCCAACGCCCTCGGCGCCCTCGCCGCGCTCGTCTCGGTGGGGGTGCCGTTCGAGGCAGCGAAGGCCGGCGTCGAGACGCTGCCCGGCGTCCCAGGCCGGCTCGAACGCGTCGACCGGGGACAGCCGTTCCTCGCGGTCGTCGACTACGCGCACAGCCCCGACTCCGTCGCGTCCGTCCTGCGCGCGCTGCGGCCGCTGACCGAGGGGCGGCTCATCGTCGTGCTCGGCTGCGGCGGCGACCGCGACGCGGCGAAGCGGCCGCTGATGGGGGAGGCCGCCGCGCGCGGCGCCGACCTCGTCGTCGCGACGTCGGACAACCCGCGTACCGAGGACCCGATGGCGATCATCGACGCGATGGTCAGCGGCATCCCTCCGGGCAGCGACTACGTCGTCGAGCCGGACCGCGCCGCGGCCATCCGCATCGCGGTCACCGCCGCCGACGCCGGCGACGTCGTGCTCGTCGCGGGCAAGGGGCACGAGCAGGGGCAGCAGTTCGCGGAGTTCACGGTGCCGTTCGACGACCGCGTCGTCCTCGCGGAGGCGCTCTCGTGAACTCACCCCACGACGCCGCTCGCTGCGCTCGC
The DNA here is from genome assembly GCA_035556555.1 of Frankiaceae bacterium. Lineage (GTDB taxonomy): Bacteria > Actinomycetota > Actinomycetes > BP-191 > BP-191 > BP-191. The sequence continues at coordinate 21,640 of DATMES010000039.1, read as the reverse complement.
GCCGCCGCGGGGGCCCCGAGATGAGGGCGACGTCGCTGCGCGAGATCGCGGACGCGGTCGGCGGTACGGCGGACGCCGACGCGACCGTCACCGGCGTCGTCATCGACTCGCGCCGCGTGTCGCAGGGCGACTTGTTCGTCGCGCTGCCCGGCGAGCGCGTGGACGGCCACGACTACGCCGCCGCGGCTGTCGCGGACGGCGCCGCCGCGGTCCTCGCCGCGCGCCCGCTCGACGTGCCCTGCGTCGTCGTGGACGACCCCGCGGCCGCTCTCGGCAGGCTGGCCTGCTGGTACAACGCGACCCTCCCCGCGCGCGTCGTCGGCATCACCGGCTCCACCGGCAAGACCTCCACCAAGGACCTCGTCGCGCAGGTCGTGGAGACGGCGGGGGAGACCATCGCGCCGGTGGGGTCGTTCAACAACGAGCTCGGCCTCCCGCTCACCGTGCTGCGCGCCGACGACACGACCGACTTCCTCGTCCTCGAGATGAGCGCGCGCGGGACAGGGCACATCGCCTGGCTCTGCGACGTCGCCGCGCCCGACATCGGGGTCGTCCTCAACGTCGGCGTCGCGCACCTCGGCGAGTTCGGCTCGCAGGAGGCGATCGCGCGGGCGAAGGGCGAGCTGGTCGAGGCGACGAACGGCCTCGTCGTCCTCAACGCCGACGACCCCCTCGTCATGGGCATGCGGACCCGCACCACGAAGCCGGTCGTCACCTTCGGGTCCGACGGCGACTACCGCGCCGAGAGCGTCGTCCTCGACGAGCTGTCGCGGGCGTCGTTCGACCTCGTGACGCCGGACGGTCGCGCGGAGGTGCGGCTCGGGCTCGTCGGCGAGCACCACGTCTCCAACGCCCTCGCCACCGCCGCGGTCGGCGCGTGGGCGGGGCTGAGCCCCGACGCGATCGCCGCCGCGCTCTCCAAAGCCACCCCCCGCAGCCGCTGGCGCATGGAGGTCCGCGAGACACCGGGCGGCGTCACGGTCATCAACGACGCATACAACGCCAACCCCGACTCCATGCGCGCCGCCCTCAAGACGCTCGCCGCCGCGGGCAGGAGCGGGCGGCGTACGTGGGCCGTCCTCGGCGAGATGGCCGAGCTCGGCGACGCCGCCTGGGACGCGCACGACGACATCGGGCGGCTCTGCGTCCGGCTCGACGTCAACCGCCTCGTCGTCGTCGGCGAGAACGCCAAGGGCATCCACGCCGGCGCCGGCCTCGAAGGGTCCTGGGGGAACGAGACGGCGTACGTCGAGGACGCCGACGCGGCGATTCGCCTGCTGGTTGACGAGCTTTCGCCGGGGGACGTGGTACTCGTGAAGGCGTCCCGCGCCGCGGGGCTGGAACGCGTCGCCCTGGCGCTGACCCCTGATCCCGAGGAGGCGACGACGTGAGAGCGGTCCTGGTTCCCCACGTCCGCGCTTCGCGCGAACGCGGGGGCCCCGGATGAGAGCGGTACTTCTGGCCGCGCTCATCGCGCTCCTCGTGTCGCTCGTGGGGACGCCGTTCGCGATCCGGCTGTTCCGCGCGCAGGGGTACGGCCAGCTCATCCGCGACGACGGACCCGAGGCCCACCACACCAAGCGCGGCACGCCGACCATGGGCGGCGCGGTCATCATCGTCGCGTCGATCCTCGGCTACGTCGTCGCGCACGTGATCGGCCAGTCGTTCACGGCCTCGGGCCTGCTCGTGCTGTTCGTCATGCTCGGGCTCGGCGCGGTCGGGTTCCTCGACGACTTCATCAAGATCCGCAAGCAGCGCTCGCTCGGGCTGACGGCGCGGACGAAGTTCGTGGGGCAGCTGCTGGTGTCGGTGGCGTTCGCGCTGCTCGCCCTGCACTACACGGGCGACTCGATCTCCAAGGTGTCGTTCGTCCGCGACACGGCGATCAACCTCGGCGCGATCGGGTTCGTCATCTGGGCGTACGTCATGATCTCCGCCACCTCCAACGGCGTGAACCTCACCGACGGCCTCGACGGCCTCGCGTCGGGGTCGGCGGCGATGGTGTTCGCGGCGTACGTCGTCATCACGTTCTGGCAGTTCGGCAACCGCTGCCCGGGCAGCGACGCGTGCTACCTCGCCCGCGACCCGCTCGACCTCGCGATCGTCGCGGCCGCCGCGATGGGTGCCTGCTTCGGCTTCCTCTGGTGGAACGCCGCCCCGGCCAAGATCTTCATGGGCGACACCGGCTCGCTGTCGCTCGGCGGGACGCTCGCGTCGCTCGCGATCCTGTCGCGGACGGAGCTGCTGCTCATCATCCTCGGCGGTCTCTTCGTCGTGGAGACGCTGTCGGTCATCCTGCAGGTGGCGTTCTTCAAGCTGTTCCGCCGCCGCATCTTCAACATGGCGCCTGTCCACCACCACTTCGAGCTGGCGGGGTGGCCGGAGTTCACGGTCATCGTGCGCTTCTGGATCGTGGCGGGCCTCGCGGTGGCGTTCGGCCTCGGGCTGTTCTACGCCGAGTACCTCAGTCACGGACCGCTCGGATGAGCACACCCCACGACCGCGCTGACGCGCGCCCGCGGGGACCCCGATGAGATGGGGGGGACTCCCCGTCGCGGTCTGCGGACTCGGCGTGAGCGGGACCGCCGCCGCCGAGGTGCTGCTGCGGCTCGGCGCGCGCGTGACCGTCGTCGAGGTCGACCCCGACGAGACGCGCGCGGCGGCGATCGAGGCGCTCGGCGCGCAGGTCGTCGCGGGGGAGGAGGACCCCGACCTCCACCCCGACCTCGTCGTGACGTCGCCCGGCTGGCGTCCTACGCAGCCGTACCTCGCCCGCATGGCGAGTCTCGGCGTGCCCGTCTGGGGCGAGGTCGAGCTGGCCTGGCGTCTTCGTCCTGCCCGCCAGCGCTGGTACGCCGTCACCGGCACCAACGGCAAGACCACCACCACCGAGATGCTCGGCGCGATGCTCGCGACAGGCCCCGCGCCCGCGGCGACCGCCGGCAACATCGGCACGCCGCTCGTCCAGGTCGTCACCGCGCCGGAGCCGCCGGAGGCCGTCGCCGTCGAGCTGTCGTCGTTCCAGCTGCACTGGACCTCGACGCTCGCCGTCGCGGCCGGCGCGATCCTCAACGTCGCCCCCGACCACCTCGACTGGCACGGCTCCTTCGAGTCGTACGCCGCCGCCAAGCGCCGCATCTGGGGGCCGGGCACGACCGCCGTCTACAACGCCGACGACCCCGCCGTCGTCGCGCTGACCGACGGCGTCCCCGACCTCGTGCCGTTCTCGCTGTCGCAGCCGTACGAGGGCCCGCTCGCCGTGTCGGGGCCGCACAACCTCGCCAACGCCACCGCCGCCGCGACCCTCGCCCGCCTCGCCGGGATCAGCGAGGAGGGGATCGCCTGCGCGCTGCGCGACTTCCGCACCGGCGGGCACCGGCTCGTCACGGTGGCGACGCTCGACGGCGTCGCGTACGTCGACGACTCCAAGGCCACCAACCCGCACGCCGCGCAGCGCGCCATCGAGTCGTACGACTCCGTGGTCTGGATCGCCGGCGGGCTGAACAAGGGGCTGGCGTTCGACGACCTGGTCGCCGCGACGCGGCACAAACTGCGCGCGGCGGTGCTCATCGGGACATGTGCGGCGGAGGTACGCGACGCGCTCGCGCGGCACGCGCCCGAGGTCCCCGTCACGGACGCCGGAGACCTGCACACTGCGGTGGGGACCGCGCGACGGCTGGCACGGCCGGGGGACACCGTGCTGCTCGCGCCGGCCGCGGCCTCGATGGACCAGTTCACCGACTACGCGGCACGCGGCGACGCCTTCGCCGCCGAGGTACGCGCGCTGGAGGCACGCGAGTGACGAGCGTCAGCGAGGCGCGGCGACCCGCCGCGCGGCCTGCCGCGCGCGCCCGCCGGGTGCCGCTGCTGGCGCGCCCGCTGACGTCGTACTACCTCGTCACCGGCAGCGCGCTGCTGCTTACCGGCATCGGCCTGGTCATGGTGCTGTCGTCGTCGAGCGTGACGTCGTACCGCGCGAGCGGGTCGTCGTTCGCGGTGTTCCAGAAGCAGCTGCTCTGGGTCGTCCTCGGGCTGCCCGCGATGTGGCTCGCGGTCCGCATCCCGCTCAAGGCCGTGCGCGTCCTCGCCTGGCCGCTCATGGCGGCCTCGATCATCGGGCTGCTGCTCGTCTTCGTGCCCGGCATCGGCGCGCCGCCGGTCAACGGCGCCACGCGCTGGATCCAGGTCGGGTCGTTCACCGCGCAGCCGTCCGAGCTGGCGAAGCTCGCGCTCATCCTCTGGGCCGCCGACGTCTACGCGCGCAAGGAGTCGTTGCTCGACGACTGGCGGCACATCCTCGTGCCGCTGCTGCCCATGACCTGCCTGCTGTCGGTCCTCATCATGGTCGAGCCCGACATGGGCACGACGCTGGTCATCCTCTCGACGACGTTCGCGATGATCTGGGTCGTCGGCGCGCCGGGCCGCATCGTCGCGCTGCTCGGCGGCATGGGCGCCGCGCTCGTCACGCTGCTCGCCGTCGTGGAGCCGTACCGGCTCGCGCGGCTCGTCGGCTTCGTCGACCCGTGCGGCGCGGCGAAGCGGCTCACCGAGGGGTACCAGGGCTGCCAGGGCCTGTACGCCATCGGCTCCGGCGGGTGGTTCGGCGTCGGCCTCGGGCAGAGCCGGCAGAAGTGGTCGGGCTACCTGCCCAACGCCCACACCGACTTCATCTACGCGATCATCGGCGAGGAGCTCGGGCTCGCAGGGACGCTGCTCGTGCTCGTCCTCTTCGGCATCCTCGCGTACGCCGGGGTGCGCGTCGCGCAGCGCAGCCGCGACCCGTTCATCCGGCTCGCCGCGACCGGCATCACGGCGGCTTTGATCGTCCAGGCGACCGTGAACATGGCGACCGTCACGGGCCTGCTGCCCATCACCGGCATCCCGCTGCCGCTGATCTCGTTCGGCGGGTCGTCGCTCGGTGTCTCGCTGTTCTCGATCGGCCTGCTGGCCGCCTTTGCGCGCAACGAGCCCGGCGCCCGCGAGGCGCTCGCCGCGCGCGGCCCGACGGCGGTGCTGCGGGCGCGGCGCACGCTGGCGGCGTTCTACGGCTTCGGCCCCGCCCCACGGCGTCGCAAGCGATGAACGTCGTGCTTGCGGGCGGCGGGACGGCGGGCCACATCGAGCCGGCGCTCGCTCTCGCCGACGCGTTGCGGCTGCGCGACTCGTCGATCACCGTCTCCGCTCTCGGTACGGCGCGCGGCCTCGAGGTCACGCTGGTCCCGCAGCGCGGGTACGAGCTCGACCTCATCCCGCCCGTCCCGCTGCCGCGGTCGCTCACGCTCGACCTGGCGAAGGTGCCGCTGCGGCTGCGTGGGTCGGTGAAGGCGGCGCGCGCCGCGCTGGAGAAGCGGGGCGCCGACGTCGTCGTGGGCTTCGGCGGCTACGTCGCCCTGCCCGCCTACCTGGCCGCCCGCCGCCGCATCCCCGTCGTCGTCCACGAGGCCAACGCCCGCGCCGGACTCGCCAACAAGGTCGGTGCCCGCTACGCCGCCCGCGTCGCGGTGACGTACGCCGGCTGCGGCCTCGACGGCGAGCTCGTCGGCCTGCCACTGCGTCCGGCCATCTCCGGTCTCGACCGGTCTGCCAGGCGCGACGAGGCGCGGGCGGCGTTCAGGCTCGCGCCCGACCGCCCGACGCTGCTCGTGACCGGCGGCTCGCAGGGCGCGCGGCGCATCAACACCGCTGTCACCGAGGCCGCTCCCGCGCTGGCGGCGGCCGGTGTCCAGGTGCTGCACGCGACGGGCGCCAAGAACGCCGAGGACGTCCGCAGAGCCCTGGCCGCCAACGGTTTCTCCGGCGAGGAGCCGCCATACGTCGCGGTGCCGTACGTCGACAAGATGGAGCTCGCGTACGCCGCCGCCGACCTCGCGCTGTGCCGTTCCGGCGCGATGACCGTGGCCGAGCTCACGGCCGTCGGGCTGCCCGCGGTGTTCGTGCCGTTGCCCATCGGCAACGGCGAGCAGCGGCTCAACGCCGTCGACGTCGTCGCGGCCGAGGGCGCGCTCATGGTGTCCGACGAGGAGCTCACCGCGGCCTGGGTGGGGGCCAACGTCGTGCCGTTGCTGACCGACCGCGCGCGGCTGCTGAAGATGTCCGCGGCCGCGCTCGCCGAGGGGCGGCCGAACGCCGCCGACACCCTCGCCGACATGGTGATCTCGGCGGCGGGCCGATGAAAGGTCCCCACGACGCCACTCGCTGCGCTCGCGCCGTCGCGGGGGCCCCGGCATGACGTCGTACGAGTCCGTCCACCTCGTCGGCGTCGGCGGCGCGGGCATGAGCGGCATCGCGCGCATCCTGCTGGCCCGCGGCTCGCGCGTGTCGGGCAGCGATGCCAAGGACTCCATGGCGGTCCGCGCGCTGACCGCCCTCGGCGCGACCGTGCACGTCGGCCACGACGCCTCGCACGTGCCGCCCGACGCGACCGTCGTCGTCGTGTCGAGCGCGATCCGTACCGACAACCCCGAGGTCGTCGCCGCGCAGTCTCGCGGCATCCCCGTCGAGCCGCGCGCGGCGGCGCTGGCGGCGCTGATGGAGGGGTACCGCGGCGTCGCCGTCGCGGGCACGCACGGCAAGACGACGACGACGTCGATGCTCACGGTGGCGCTGCAGTCGTGCGGCGTGGACCCGTCGTTCGCCATCGGCGGCGACCTCAACGAGGCCGGCTCCAACGCCCACCACGGCAGCGGCGACGTGTTCGTCGCGGAGGCCGACGAGAGCGACGGGTCGTTCCTCCGCTACTCGCCCGCGGCCGCCGTCATCACGAACGTCGAGCCCGACCACCTCGACCACTACGGCGACGCGGCGACGTACCACCGGGCGTTCGCGGAGTTCGCGGCGCGGGCGGGCGACCTGCTCGTCGTCTGCGCCGACGACCGTGGCGCCATGGCCGCGGCCTCCTCCGCCACGGCGAAGGTCGTGACGTACGGCACCGCGCCCGACGCGGACCTCCGTATCGAGTCGGTGATGCTGACAGGGGCGCGCTCGTCGTTCACGCTCGTGGATCGCGGCCGGCGGCTCGGGGTCTTCTGGCTGTCGGTGCCGGGCCGGCACAACGTCCTCAACGCCGCCGCCGCCGTCGCCGTGGGCACAGGGCTCGGCTTCCCCGTGGCCGAGCTGCGCGAGGGGCTGCGGTCCTTCCGGGGTGCCCGCCGGCGGTTCGAGGCGCGCGGCGAGGCGCGCGGCGTCCGCGTCTTCGACGACTACGCGCACCACCCGACCGAGCTGGTCGCGACGCTGCAGGCCGCGCGGACGGTGGCCGGTCGCGGGCGGCTCGTGGTGGCGTTCCAGCCGCACCTGTACAGCCGTACGGAGGCGTTCGCGCAGGAGTTCGGCGAGGCGCTCGGTCTCGCCGACGAGGTCGTCGTCATGGAGGTCTACGGCGCCCGCGAGGACCCCGTCGCCGGCGTGTCCGGGCGCATCGTCGCGGCGGCCGTACCGCTGGCTCCCGAGCACGTCGTGTTCGAGCCGTCGTGGTCCGCCGTCGCGGGTCGGCTTGCCGCGCGCGCGGAGCCGGGCGACGTCATCCTCACGCTCGGCGCGGGCGACGTGACGCAGCTCGCGCCGGAGATCCTCGGGGCCCTGGAGTCGCGGTGAACGCCCTGCTGGATGCGTTGCGCGCCAACGGTTTGACGGTCACCGAGGACCAGCCGCTCGGCCCGTGGACGACGCTCGGGGTCGGGGGAGCGGCGCGGCTGTTCGTGGAGCCGCGGACGCCGGCCGAGCTCGCCGTCGTGCTCTCGTCGCTCGGCGACGTACCGCTGCTCGTCCTCGGCCGCGGCTCCAACATGCTCGTCGCCGACTCCGGCTGGCCTGGGCTCGCGCTGCGGCTGGGGGCGGGCTTCAAGTGGCAGCGTCGTCACGACCTCACGGTCGAGTCGGGGGGCGGCACGTCGATGCCCGCGCTGGCCGCGTGGCTCGCGACCGAGGGGCTGTCGGGGCTGGAGTTCGCGGCGGGGATCCCGGCGACCGTCGGCGGCTCCGTACGGATGAACGCCGGCGCCCACGGCGGCCAGACCGCCGACGCCCTGGACGCCGTGACCATCGCCTCGCCCGAGTCTCCGGACGGCGTGGAGTGCGCGGCTCCCGACCTCGGCTTCGGCTACCGGCGCTCGGCGCTGCCGAAGCGCTCCGTCGTCGTCGCGGCGCGGTGGACGCTGTCGGCGGCCGACCCCGCGGAGATCCGTACGAAGCTCGACGAGCTGCGCGCGTGGCGTCGCGAGACGCAGCCGTTGCGGCAGCGCAACTGCGGCTCCGTCTTCACCAACCCCCCAGGGGACTCCGCCGGCCGGCTCATCGAGGCGGCGGGCCTGAAGGGGCGTTCCGTCGGCGGCGCGAGCGTCAGCGAGAAGCACGCGAACTTCATCGTCGTGGACCCGTCGTGCACCACCGCGAAGGACGTGCTCGCGCTGATCCGCGAGGTGCGTACGGAGGTCGCGGCGAGGGGCGGGCCGATCCTCGAGCCCGAGGTGCGGCTCGTGGGGTTCGGGGAGGGCTGGTGACCGCGAAGCGCACGGCGTTCGAGCAGCGGCGGCTCGCCGAGCTGCGGCGGAAGAACCTGCGCCGCGCCGGTATCGCCGCGGCGGTGCTGGCGCTGCCGACCGTGGGTGCGCTGGCGGCGTTCTCGCCGCTGCTCGACGTGGACAGCGTCGAGGTGACGGGCACCCGCAGGCTGCCCGCCGCGACGGTCGCGTCCGCGGCTCGGGTGGGCGACGGGCCGATGGTGACCGTGGACGTGGACGAGGTGCGCCGCCGCGTCGCCGCGCTGCCCGGCGTCAAGCGCGCGACCGTGACGCGCAAGTGGCCGGGCTCCGTCGTCGTGTCGGTGGTCGAGCGGGTGCCGGTCGTCGCGGTGCCGCGGGGGGAGCGGACCGAGCTGTACGACATCGAGGCGGTGCTCGTCGACACCGTCGCCGCGCCGCCGCGGACGACGCCGCTGCTCGCGGTCGGCGACGGCTCGCCGTCACCGGAGGTCGTACGCGCCGCGGTGGCGATGCTGCGCGCGCTGCCCCGCGACCTGCGCCGCCAGGTGCGCGACCTCGCGGCGGCCGGTCCCGCGTCGCTGTCGTTCCACCTCGCGGACGGCGCGGAGGTCGTGTGGGGCGACGGGACGCGGACGAAGGAGAAGGTCCGCGCGCTGACGTTGCTGGTCCCGCAGAAGGCGAAGCGCTACGACCTCCGCGTCCCCGACCGCCCCGCCGTCATCCCCCGCTGACCACTTTCACCCTGCCCAGACGATCACCGGTGTCCCCCTGTCGTACGGGGCCTTAGGCCGGCGAGGGGACACAGGTGATCCACTCCGCCGGCCGGTGCGGGGTCGGGGTGGAATGAACCTTGCCGTTCGTCCGCCGGTCTCACGCGTGATGATCTTCAAGGAACGGCCGCGGCCGCCACGACGCGCGGCTGTCACGATGCGGGCATGGAACGCCGATCCGCCGCTCGCCGCGGACGAGAGGACGACGCTGGCGGCGTACCTCGACTACCACCGCGCGACGCTCGTGGGGAAGGTCGCCGGCCTCACCGACGCGCAGGCGAAGTGGTCGCCGGTGCCGAGCGGGACGAGCCTGTTCGGTCTCGTCTCGCACCTGACGACGGTCGAGCGGTGGTGGTTCGCGAAGGTGATCGCGGGCCTCGACGTCGCGTTCCCGTGGCGTGAGGACGACCCGGACGCGGACTTCCGCGGACCAGACGGCGCGACCCTCGCGGACGTCGTGAGCGCATACGAGGCCGAGTGCGAACGCAGCCGCGCGATCCTCGCCGACGCCGACTTCGAGACGGTCGTCACGGGGGAGCGGGCGGGCCGCAACGTCCGCTACGTCGTCGTGCACATGATCGAGGAGACGGCCCGGCACAACGGCCACGCCGACCTCCTGCGAGCTCGTCGACGGCGCGACGGGCGAATGACACGCCCGGGAGGCGCGGCGCCTTGACCGGCGCGGAACGGCCCCCGTACTGTGCCGACCACGACCTCAGGTTGACATAACTGTAACTGTCTAGTTGACGGTTAGAGTTGTGCGAGGCCCGGTCGCTTCCCCGCAGTACCGCGTTCGGTGGAGCCTTCCCCGCCCCATCGGACGAGCGCGCGCGTGGGGCGACGAACACTCGCCCCCCGTGCGTGCAGGCCGAGCCCGCGTACGGACGAGAGGCGTGACGAGTGGCGGCACCGCAGAACTACCTCGCGGTCATCAAGGTGGTCGGAATCGGCGGCGGCGGCGTCAACGCCGTCAACCGCATGATCGAAGTCGGCCTCAAGGGGGTCGAGTTCATCGCCGTCAACACCGACGCGCAGGCGCTGCTGATGAGCGACGCCGACGTCAAGCTCGACGTCGGCCGTGAGCTCACCCGCGGCCTCGGCGCCGGTGCCGACCCCGACGTGGGCAGGCAGGCGGCGGAGGACCACCGCGACGAGATCGAGGAGGTGCTCAAGGGCGCCGACATGGTCTTCGTCACCGCGGGCGAGGGTGGCGGCACCGGCACCGGCGGCGCGCCCGTCGTGGCCAACGTCGCGAAGAAGCTCGGCGCGCTGACGATCGGTGTCACGACGCGACCGTTCGGCTTCGAGGGGCGCCGTCGCGCGACCCAGGCCGAGCAGGGCATCGAGGCGCTGCGCGACGAGGTCGACACCCTCATCGTCATCCCCAACGACCGCCTCCTCCAGATCTCCGACAAGGAGGTCAGCGTCCTCGACGCGTTCCGCGCGGCGGACCAGGTGCTGCTCTCCGGTGTCCAGGGCATCACCGACCTCATCACGACGCCGGGTCTGATCAACCTCGACTTCGCCGACGTCAAGGCGATCATGTCCGGCGCCGGCTCGGCGCTCATGGGCATCGGCCGCGCGCGCGGCGACGACCGCGCGGCGGCGGCCGCCGAGGCCGCGATCTCGAGCCCGCTGCTCGAGGCGAGCATCGACGGCGCGCACGGCGTCCTGCTCAACATCTCCGGCGGCAGTGACCTCGGCCTGTTCGAGATCCACGAGGCGGCCGACCTCATCGCGCAGGCCGCCCACCCCGACGCGAACATCATCTTCGGCGCCGTCATCGACGACGCCCTCGGCGACGAGGTGCGCGTCACCGTCATCGCCGCGGGTTTCGACGGCGGCGAGATGAAGGCGCGCCGTGAGCCCGTCGCCGTACGCCGGCCGGTCCAGCGCGAGCAGGTCGCGCCCGCGGTCGTCGACCTCGTCGACGACGACGTCGACCTCGACGAGGACGTCGAGGAGCCGGTGCCGACGTTCGCGCGGTCCGCACGCGAGCCGGTGCGCGAGCCCGAGCCGGTCCGCGTCCAGCCGCGCGTCGAGACGCCGCGCAGGAAGATCGTGTTCGAGGACAACGACGACCTCGACGTCCCCGACTTCCTGAAGTAGAACCGCGTGGCTCCCGACCCGTCGGCCTGCTGCGCGGCGTCCGCGACGGCGCCTCGCGGCGTTGTCGTCGTCGCGCATAGCGCTGCTATGCGCTCCTCCTCCGCCTTGCGATCCACCGTCGCGGACGCCGCTCGCGACGGCCACGGGTCGAGAGCCACGCGGTAGTGGGCAGCCCGGCGCCGCTGCTGGTCCCGCTCGCGCCGGGCATCACCGCCGCGTTCACGACGCGCGCGGGCGGCATCAGCGACGCGCCGTACGCGACCCTCAACCTCGCCGCCCACGTCGGTGACGACGACGCAGCGGTCGCCGCCAACCGCAAGGCCGCGGCCGCCGCGCTCGGCGTCGACGCCGACCGCATGACGTGGTGCGAGCAGGTCCATGGCGACACGGTCGCGACCGTCACGACCGACGACATCGGCGCGACGCTGCCGGCCGCCGACGGGCTCGTGACGGGCGAGCGCCGTACGCCGCTCGCCGTCCTCGCCGCCGACTGCGTGCCCGTCCTCCTCGCCGACCCGCGCCAGGGGATCGTCGCTGCCGTCCACGCGGGCCGCCGGGGCCTCGTCAGCGGCATCGTCGAGGTCGCGGTCGGCACGATGCTCGACCTCGGCGCTGCCCGCGAGGCGATCGTCGGCGCGGTGGGCCCCGCGATCGGGCCGTGCTGCTACGAGGTCGGCGACGACGTCGCGGCCGAGGTCACCGAGGCGCTCCCCGTCACGAGAGCGACGACGCGGCAGGGCGCCACAGGCCTCGACCTCCCCGCCGGCGTACGCCACGTCCTCGCCCGCGAGGGCGTCCACGCCGTCACGGCCGTCGGCGGGTGCACGGCGCACCAGCCAGGCCTGTTCTTCTCGCACCGGCGCGACGGCACGACCGGCCGGCACGCGGGGATCGTCTGGCGGTCGTGAGCCGCCTCGACGACCTCGCGGAACGCCTCGCCGCCGTCCGCGCGCGCATCGCCGCGGTCCGCGACCCGGCCGAGGTCACGCTCGTCGCGGTGAGCAAGACGTGGCCCGCGTCCGACGTGCTGCTGCTGCGTTCGCTGGGGGTGACGGACTTCGGGGAGTCGTACGACGCCGAGGCCGCCGCCAAGGCCGCCATGGTGCGGCAGGCGGCGACACAGGTGCGGTGGCACTTCGTCGGCGGCGTGCAGCGCAACAAGGCGCGCGGCGTGGCGTCGTACGCCGACGTCGTCCACTCCGTCGACCGGCCGCAGCTCGCCGACGCGCTCGGCGCCGCCGCCGTACGCGCGGGGCGACAGATCGACGCCCTGGTCCAGGTGCGCTTCGACGACGACCCAGGGCGGTCCGGCGTCGCGCCCGGCGAGGCACATTCGCTCGCGGGCCACGTCGCCGCCACGGACGGCCTGCGGCTGGGCGGCGTCATGTGCGTCGCGCCGCTGGGGGAGGCGCCGCGACCGGTGTTCGCGCGGCTGCGCGAGATCGCCGAGACGATCCGCCACGACCACCCCGATGCGACGACGATCTCGGCGGGCATGACCGGCGATCTGGAGGACGCGCTCGCCGAGGGCGCGAACTGCGTGCGTGTCGGCACGGCCCTGTTCGGCGGCAGAGGTCCGCGAACCCGTTAGACTCGCGCCGTTACGACAGCGGTGTTCGCCGACGCGAAAGGGACGCCATGGCCGGCGTGCTGCGCAAGACCATGGTCTATCTCGGGCTGGTCGAGCAGGCAGACGACGAGTACGACGACCTCCCGTTCGAGGAGGAGGAGCCGACCGGACAGGTCCGGCGCCTCGCCGCCGACGAGGCCGTCCCCGTCCGCCGCTACCCGGCCGAGAGCCGTACGGAGTCGCGCGGCGCGCTCGCCGTCGAGACCCGCACGCGCCACGTCGAGCAGACGCGCGTCGAGGTGCCGGAGGTGCCGTCGTACCGCATCACGACGTACGTCCCGGCGAAGTACAACGACGCCAAGGAGATCGGCGAGCAGTTCCGCTCCAACGTCCCCGTCATCATGAACCTCACCGAGATGGACGACGACAGCGCCAAGCGCCTCGTCGACTTCGCCGCGGGTCTCACGTTCGGCCTGCACGGCAGCCTCGAGAAGGTCACGAACAAGGTCTTCCTGCTCTCCCCGAGCAACGTCACGGTGTCGGCCGAGGACAAGGCCCGCATCCGTGAGGGCGGGTTCTTCAACCAGTCGTGACCGACGTCCTCTACTGGATCGGCTGGGTCCTCTTCGCGTACACGTACGTGATGATCGTCCGCATGGTCATGGGTCTCGTGCTGGCGTACAGCCAGTACCGGCCGAGCGGCACGGCGGCGGTGGCGTTCGAGTTCGTCTACTCGATGACGGATCCGCCGCTGAAGTTCCTCGGCCGCTTCATCCCGCCGTTGCGGATCGGGAACTTCGCGCTGGACCTGTCGTTCATCGTGCTGCTGATCGGCCTGCGGATCATCGCGGCCCAGCTGATGTCCGCGTGAGAGGGTGACGGCATGCCGCTGACTCCTGAGGACGTGCGGAACCGCCGCTTCAAGACGGCCTTCCGCGGCTACGACGAGACCGAGGTCGACACGTTCCTCGACGAGGTCGAGGTCGAGCTGACCCGCCTGCTCGGCGAGCAGGACACGTTGCGGCAACGCCTCCAGACGGCGCAGGCGGCGCCGCCGCCGCAGCCGGTGCACAGCGAGGCCGAGGAGATGCTCCGGCGCACGCTGCTGCTCGCGCAGCGCACCGCCGACGAGACCGTCGCCGAGGCCAAGCAGGAGGCCGAACGCCTCACAAGCACCGCGCGCGAGCACGCCGAGTCGATGCTGCGCCAGGCGCAGGAGCAGGCCGCCGCCGCGATCAGCGACCTCGAGACCCGCCGGCAGGCGCTGGAGCAGCACATCGAGGGCCTGCGCGCCTTCGAGCGGGAGTACCGCACCCGGCTCAAGGCGTACCTCGAGTCGCAGCTGCGCGACCTCGACGGCCGCGGCCAGCCGGCGGGCGAGGGCACGCCGCCGATCCCGCCGATCGCGCCGATCGGTGAGCCGGCGGCGCCGCCGGCCTCGCCGTTCCTCACGCCGGCCGTGGGGGAGCAGGACGGACCCGCGGCGGTCCCGACGTTCGCGACGGGGTCGCCGGGGGACGTGCCCGGCGTGTCGTACGGCGACGACGAGCCGGAGCCGTTCGACATCGACGAGGGCGGCGACGAGGTGCCGCGTCTCGCACCGTAGACCGACACGCGCGGTTCGGGTCCGAGGGGCCCGGATATGTAGGATGCGCGCTGACCTCCAGACCGTTCCGGTCTCGTTGCAAAGGTGGCCGTCTTGATCGTCGTCAGTGGCGTGCTCGTGCTCGTCGCGCTCATCTTCCTGATCATCGGGTTGCTCGGTGAGGGCCTCACCATGATCTGGCTGTCCATCGGGACGAGCGTCGTCGCGGGTGTGTTCCTGCTGCTCGGTGCGCTGCAGCGCCGTGGCGCGCCGGCCCCGGCCGCTGAGGGCGCCACGACCGGCCAGGACATGCTCGACCGCGTCACCGCGGTGTCCGTACGCCCCCGCGAGGCCGACGCCACCGACTCGACGCCCACCGAAGCCGTCGACATGGGCGCCGCCGCGTCGAGCACCGCGAGCTCCGCCGGCGAGGTGTCAGTCGTTCCCGGCCGCCCGCGCTACCACGTCGCCAACTGCCGCTTCCTCGCCGGCCGCCCCGACGTCGAGACGATCGCCGTCGAGGACGCCCGCGGCGAGGGCTACACCGCGTGCGGCGTCTGCAAGCCCGACGCCGCGCTCGAAGCCGCTGCCGCGACGCCGGAGCCCGCCGCCGAGCCGGAGCCCGACCTCGTCGCCGCCGACGCGACCGCCGAGGACATCGAGCCCGCCGCCGCGCCCGCCAAGAAGGCCCCCGCCAAGCGCGCCTCGCGTACGGCAGCCGCGTCCGCCTCGACCGGGGCGAGCGCCACGGCCGACGCCCCCGCGAAGCCGGCCAAGAAGGCCGCCGAGAAGGCCGCGCCCGCCAAGGCCACCGCGTCGCAGGTCGTCGTCATCCCCGACCGCGGCAAGTTCCACGTCGAGACCTGTCGCTTCGTCAAGGGCGTCCCCGGCACCGTCAACCTCACCAAGGCCACCGCCAAGCGCCAGGGTTACGCCCCCTGCGGAGTCTGCAAGCCGTAACGCGCGCGCCGTACCTCGACGAAGGCCCCTCCCCGCTCCGGGTGAGGGGCCTTCCGCGTCTCGCGTGGCAATCGGGGTGCGTTCTGCGCTTTTTCGCTACACGAGCCGCAACCCGGTTGCCCCTTCCATCCTGGCGGCGTGGTGGGCGCCGGCCCTCAGTCGTTCTTTGAAGATCACTACGCGTGAGACCGGCTGCTGGGCTGCAGGGTTGGGCCGACGCGGGTGCGCGGGCGCCGCTCGTCCGGGGTTGACCGCCGCCCTTGTGGTGGTCCAGCGCCAAAGGGGCTCCTCCCCAGCACGATCCAGGCCCAGCGCGAGCCAGGATGGAAAGGGCTCCCGGTTGCCCCCTTCCATCCTGGCGGCGTGGATGGCGCCGGGCTCGGTCGTTCTTTGAAGATCACTACGCGTGAGACCGGCTGCTGGGCTGCAGGGTTGGGCCGACGCGGGTGCGCGGGCGCCGCTCGTCCGGGGTTGACCGTCGTTCTGGTGGTGGTCCAGCGCCAAAGGGGCTCCTCCCCAGCACGATCCAGGCCCAGCGCGAGCCAGGATGGAAAGGCTCCCGGTTGCGCGGAGGCACCCGACGCCGAAGGCCCTCCCGCATCCGTACGGGAGGGCCTCCGGCTTTACCGGGGGGTCGCGGCCCGGGATGGCCGCGTGCGCGCGAGCCGGGGAACTCGCGGCGTCTGTGAGGGCTACCCCGCCCTGCGGAACGGGTCCCGCGCCGGCGGCGCCGGCATCGTGATGTGCGAGCCCTGCATCGGGATCCCGGCCAGCCGCAGCACCGCGTGCAGGATCGTCTCCGTCGTCTCGCCCGCCTCGACACCGTTCGCCGTCACCATCGCGCGGTACACCGTCGCGTAGTGGCGCACCGGCGTGTCGTACGACCAGTCCACCGACCCCAGGTGCACCGCGGTGCCGTGCGAGCCGTTCGGCCCGTCGAACGGACCGCTCCACACCTGGATCCCCGCCGGACCCGCCGCGAACCGGCCACCGTTCGCGACGTCGTAGCGCGTCGCCACGTCCAGCAGCTCCCGCGTCTCCCGCTCCGCCAGCACCAGCGCGGGCCGTACGTGCGACGACAACGCCGGCTTCGCCACGGCGTTGGGGACCAGGGTCAGCCTCGGGTACGACTGGAGAGTCAGGACCGACATCGCGAGGGGCTCCTGTCCGGGCGAGTGGCGTTGTGCCTTTCGGACTAGAGCATCGGCTCCGTAGGTGTGTGGTCTTGCTGGGCTATCCGGGTGAACTCCGCCGATGGTCGTCGTAGGGGGCGGCGGTACCGGCTCACTAGGGCGACTGCGTCGCTTTAGTCGTTCGCCGGCACCGCCGCCCCCTACCCCTCCTAAGTCGTGCCCCGGGGGGTGAACGAACCCCCTCTACTCGCCTGCGCCTCGGAGCCACCAGCGCAGGCCGAGGTCCTTCTCCTGGTGCATCGCCATGTCTCGCGCGGGCTTGCCCCTCGTCCACTCCACCGCCAGGACTTCCTCTGCCACCGACTGGCCGTGGGTCTCCAGGGCTGCTGCCATGTCGCCTTCGGCTTCCCACCAGAGCTCGATGCGGTCGGAGACGTCCAGCCCTGATGCCTTGCGGCTTTCCTGCAGGGCTCGTACCGCGTCCCGTGCCAGGCCGGCCAGCTTGAGTTCCGGGGTGATGGTCAGGTCGAGGGCGACCGTTGCGCCGCCCTCGCTGCTCACTGCCCAGCCTTCCCTCGGCGACTCGGTGACGACGACCTCGTCGGCGCTCAGCGAGACCTCCTCGCCGTCGACCGTCACCGTCGCCGCGCCCCCCGCGAGCGCCGCTGCCAGCGCGCTCGCGTCTGCCGTCTGGACGGCCTTGGCGACCTTGGGGGTCTCCTTGCCGAAGCGGGCTCCCAATGTCCTGAAGTTGGGCTTGACCGTGACGTCCACGAGTCCCGCTGAGGAGTCGAGGCGGTCCACTGCCTCCACGTTGAGCTCCTCGGCGACCTGGGCTCGGAGCTCGTCCGGGAGGTCGGTCCAGCCCGCCGCCGCCACCAGCGCCCTCGACAGCGGCTGGCGGGTCTTCACGCCGCTCTCGGCCCTCGTGGCGCGGCCGAGCTCGACGAGGCGGCGTACCAGCGACATCTGCCGAGACAGGCGCTCGTCCACGAGCGCGGTGTCCGCGACGGGCCAGGACGTGAGGTGCACGGAGTCCCCCTCGCCGTTGAGACACTCCCAGACCTGCTCCGTCAGGAACGGCACGAACGGCGCCAGCAGCTGCGTCAGCGTCAGCAACGTCTCGTGGAGGGTGCCGAGCGCCGCGGGGTCGGCCTTCCAGAAGCGGCGGCGGCAGCGGCGTACGTACCAGTTGGACAGGTCGTCGACGAACTGCGTCAGCCGCCGCCCCGCCCGCGTCGTGTCGAACGACTCCAGCGACTCGGTCACCTCGGCCACGGTCGCGTGCAGCTCCGAGCGCAGCCACCGGTCCATCAGCGTCTTCTCGCCGGTCTCCGCGCCCGGCGCGAAGTCGCACGTCGAGGCGTACAGCGTGAAGAACGAGACGGTGTTCCAGTAGGTCAGCAGGACCTTCCGTACGACCTCCTCGATGGCCGCGTCGCCGACGCGGCGGCTGGACCACGGCGTGCCGACGCAGAGCAGCAGCCAGCGGACGGGGTCGGCGCCGTGGCGTTCGAACAGCTCGAACGGCTCGAGGATGTTGCCGAGGTGCTTGCTCATCTTGCGGCCGTCGGCGTCGACGATGTGACCGAGGCAGAGGACGGTCTCGTACGACGAGCGGTCGTACACGAGCGTCCCGATCGCCATGAGCGTGTAGAACCACCCGCGCGTCTGGTCGATCGCCTCGGCGATGAACTGCGCGGGGTACTGCGCCTCGAACGTCTCCAGGTTGCGGTGCGGCGCGCCCCACTGGGCGAACGGCATGGAGCCGGCGTCGTACCAGCAGTCGATGACCTCGGGCACCCGCGCGGCCATCTCGCCGCACTCGCGGCACGCCAGCGTCACGCCGTCCACGAACGGCCGGTGCGGGTCGAGGTCGGAGCAGTCCGTGCCGGACAGCGCGCCGAGCTCGGCGCGGGAGCCGACGCAGGTGAGGTGGCCGTTGTCGCAGCGCCAGATCGGCAGCGGCGTGCCCCAGTAGCGGGAGCGGGAGAGCGACCAGTCGATGTTGTTGGTGAGCCAGTCGCCGTAACGGCCGTCGCGGATCGTCGGCGGGTGCCAGTCGGTCTTGGCGTTCTCCTCGAGGAGGCGGTCCTTGACGGCGGTGGTGCGGATGTACCAGGACGGCGTGGCGTAGTTGATGAGCGGCGTGTCGCAGCGCCAGCAGTGCGGGTACGAGTGCTCGTACGTCTCGGCGCGCCACAGCAGCCCGCGCGCCTTGAGGTCCGCCGTGAGGTCGGCGTCGACCTCCTTGAAGAACCGCCCGCCGACCGTAGGCACGTCGTCCGCGAACTCGCCCTTCGGCGTGATCGGGTTGACGACGGGGAGGCCGTACGCGCGCGCGACCTCGAGGTCCTCCGCGCCGAACGCCGGCGCCGTGTGCACGAGCCCGGTGCCGTCCTCCGTCGTGACGTAGGTGGCCAGGGCGACGTAGTGCGCGCCGGGGATGTCGACGAGGTCGAACGGCCTCGTGTACTTCTTGTGTTCGAGGTCGCGGCCTGGGAACCGGTCCACGATCTCGGCACCCTCGCCGAGCGCCTTCTCCACCAGCGGCTCCGCGACGACGAGCAGCTCGTCGCCGACCTTCGCGGTGACGTACGTGACGTCGGGGTGGACCGCGACGGCGGTGTTGGAGACGAGCGTCCACGGCGTCGTGGTCCAGACGAGCAGCACGCGCTCGTCGTCCACGAGCGGGAAGCGCACGGTCACCGACGGATCGGCGACGGTGGCGTACCCCTGGGCGACCTCGTGGTCGGACAGCGCGGTGCCGCAGCGCGGGCAGTACGGCGCGACGCGGTAGTCCTCGACGAGCAGGCCCTTGTCGAAGATGGTCTTCAGTGACCACCAGACGCTCTCGATGTAGTCGGGGTCCATGGTCCGGTACGCGTTGACCTGGTCGACCCAGTAGCCCATCCGGCGGGACAGCTCCTGGTGCTCGCCGACGTGGCGGAGGACCGACTCGCGGCACTTCTCGTTGAACGCCTCGATGCCGTACCGCTCGATCTCCTGCTTGCCGGAGAAGCCGAGCTCCTTCTCGACGGCCAGCTCGACGGGCAGGCCGTGGCAGTCCCAGCCGGCGCGGCGGGGCACGTAGTGGCCGGTCATCGCGCGGAAGCGGCAGAACACGTCCTTGAACACCCGCGGCTCGGCGTGGTGGATGCCGGGCTTGCCGTTGGCGGTCGGCGGGCCGTCGTAGAACGCCCACACCGGGCCGTCCTTCGTCTGCGCGAGGGAACGGCCGAAGACGTCGTTCTCCTCCCAGCGCTCGAGGACTCGGCGTTCGAGCGCGGGCAGGTCGAGCTGGGCAGGGGCGGGCTCGAAGCGCTTGCTCACAGGTGCCTCTCCGGTCGTCGTACGTCGTCCTGACCGGAGGGACGCGGTCGCCCGCGCGGTACCACCCTCCTTGGCGCCGATGCCGCTGGCGCCCGCTTCGTTCGTCCGCGATGTCGGGCGGAACCCGGCGGGTTCTACTGAGCGCGTGTGGCGCCGTTCTTCCCGCGGCTCGGGGGTGATGGCCCCGTCGACGCCGTAGAGCGGAGGATAACGCGCGTGACGCGCGCGGTGCTGTGGGATTTCGACGGGACGCTCGCGACGCGGTCGCCGTGGAGCGCGGTGCTCCTCGACTGCCTGGACGAGCTGGTGCCCGGCCACGGCGCGACCCGCGACGCGCTGCGGCCGGGGCTGCGGAACGGATCCCCTGGCACACGCCCGACGTCGGGCACGCGCACGCCGACGCGGACGCGTGGTGGGCGGCGCTGGCGCCGGTGCTGTGCGGCGCGTGCTCGGGCGCGGGCGTGCCGGTGGCACCCGAGGCGCTCGTGGCGGCGTTCCGCGCCCGGTACGTCGACCCGTCCTGCTGGACCGTCCACCCCGACACCGTGCCCGCGCTCGAGCGGCTGGCGGCGTACCGGCACGTCGTCGTGAGCAACCACGTCCCCGAGCTGCCCGCGCTCGTGTCCGCGCTGGGGCTGGCGCCGTACCTCCACGGCGTCGTCACCTCCGCGGCGGTCGGGTGGGAGAAGCCGAACCCGCGCATGTACGCCGCCGCGCGGGCCGCCGCGGGGGACCCCGACGAGGTCTGGATGGTCGGCGACAACCCGGTGGCGGACGTCGCGGGCGCCGAGGCGGCGGGGATCCGCGCGATCCTCGTCCGCGGCGAGGGGGTCGGCCTGGTGGACGCGGCCGGCGTGATCGTGGGAGAGCCCGGAATTCGATCGGCGGCGTACCGCGCGCCGAATTGATCACGCCGTTGGCGCGGCTTATCCTGCGTCAACCCGGCGAGCCGGGCTGTGGATAAGTAACGCCGCGCACGCACGAAACCTGTGGACAACCGGGCCGCAGCGGCCGGAACGGAGCAGCGATGACCAGGCACGGGGTCCGCTCGACGTTCGCCGCCGAGGGGCCTGCGCGCGCCGGCAAGGGGCGGCTCGCCAAGATCTTCGGGGGCCGTCGAGGCGCCGGTGGCGCCCCCGCCGACTTGCGGCCGGAACCGTCTTCGGTCACGGTACGTCCCGCCCCGGCCCAGGAGGTTTCCACGGCTGCCAAGTCCGCCGCGCCCGCCAAGAGCGCGGCCAAGCCCGCCAAGGCGGCGAAGCCCGCGCCCGCGAAGGCGCCGGCCAAGCCGGCCGCGAAGCCTGCCAAGGCGCAGGCCAAGCCGGTCGCCGCCAAGTCCGCCCCCAAGGCGGTCGCGAAGCCTGCCGTCAAGGCGACGAAGCCGGCCGCGAAGCCGGCGGTCAAGGCTGCCAAGGCGCCCGCGAAGCCGGTCGCCAAGCCCGCCAAGCCCGCCACGAAGCCCGTCGTCAAGGCGACCAAGCCCGCCGCGAAGACCGCGGCCAAGGCGCCCGCCAAGGCGCCGGCCAAGGCTGCCGCGGAGGCGCCCGCGAAGGCGGCCAAGGCCGCGCCCGCGAAGCCCGCGAAGGCGCCGGCCAAGCCCGCCGCGAAGCCCGCCAAGGCGACCACGCCGGCCAAGGCGACCAAGCCGGCCGCGAAGCCCGCCCCCGCGAAGCCCGCGAAGGCCGCCAAGCCGGTCAAGG
>DATMES010000038.1 GCA_035556555.1 Frankiaceae bacterium | reverse complement strand
ACCGACGGCGCCTCGCGGACGTGCCGCGTGAACCGCGCGATGACCTCGAACAGGTGGTCGGGAACGACGGCGTTCGACGTCGGCCACGACAGCTCCGCCTCCTGGCGGATCATCGCGACCTCGTCGTCGAGGCGCAGCGGGTAGTGCGTCCTGACCTCGGCGCCGAACCGGTCCTTCAACGGCGTGATGATCCGGCCGCGGTTGGTGTAGTCCTCCGGGTTGGCGGACGCGACGAGGAGCAGGTCGAGCGGGAGGCGGAGCTGGTAGCCGCGGACCTGGATGTCGCGCTCCTCCAGCACGTTGAGCAACGCCACCTGGATGCGCTCGGCGAGGTCGGGCAGCTCGTTGACGCTGAAGATGCCGCGGTTGGTACGAGGCACGAGGCCGTAGTGCACGGTCTCGGGGTCGCCGAGCGTGCGGCCCTCGGCGACCTTGATGGGGTCGACGTCGCCGATGAGGTCGCCGACGGAGGTGTCGGGGGTGGCGAGCTTCTCGCCGTAGCGCTCGGAGCGGTGCCGCCAGGTGACGGGCAGGTCGTCGCCGAGCTCCGTCGTTCGGCGGCGGCAGGCGTTGCAGGACGGCGCGAGCGGGTGGTCGTTGATCTCGCAGCCGTCCACGACCGGCGTCCACTCGTCCAGCAGGCCGACCAGCGTGCGGATCAGCCGGGTCTTCCCCTGCCCGCGCTCGCCCAGCAGGACGAGGTCGTGGCCGGCGAGCAGCGCGCGTTCGAGCTGCGGGAGCACCGTCTCGTCGAAGCCCACGATCCCGGGGAACCGGTTGCCCCCCTCGCGCAGCCGGGCCAGCAGGTTGCGCCGGATCTCGTGTTTGACGGTCTCGTACGCCGCGCCGCTCGCGCGCAGCTCACCGGCGGTCGTGGCGGGGGGTGGGGTCACCTGACCACGCTACGTCAGCGTCCCGCCCCGCGCACGGGGACTTTCGCGCCGCCGTGGCCGGCCATCGTGCGGCGTTTCGTCAACGGAACGTCGACCAGGGCACGTTACGTCAACGAAACGCCGCACGGGGGCGGGGCGGCGCGCGGGGTGGGGGCGGGGCTGCGTGGGGGCGGGGCTGCGCGTGGGCGGGGGCGGTGGTGGAGACTGGGGGCATGGGACGGTTCGGTGACGGGCTCGCCGCGGACGCTGACCTCGTCGTCGCGGCGGAGCGGGCGACGGCGCAGGCGCTCGCGTCCCTCGGCGGGATCGAGCCGACGCTGGTCTGCGCCTTCGCGTGCGGGCCTGACCCGGCGTCCGTGGAGGACGCGTTCGCGCGCGTGTCGGCGATGGCCGGCGGCGCGACGACGCTCGGCTGCTCGGCCGGTGGTGTCATCGGCGACGAACGCGCCGTCGAGGCCAGCAGCGCCGTCAGCGTCTGGGCGGCGGTGCTGCCGCGGACGACGATCCGGACGTTCCACCTCGAGGTCATGCGCACGCCGGAGAGCCTCGCCGTCGTCGGCCTCCCCGAGAACGCCGCCGAGAGCGACCTCTGCCTGCTGCTCGCCGACCCGTACTCGTTCCCGGCGGACGGGTTCGTCTCGCGCTTCAACGACACCGCCGCCGGCCTGCCCGTCGCCGGCGGCCTCGCCAGCGGGATGCTCGGGCCTGGCGGCTCGCGGCTGCTCGTGGACGGCCGCGTGGTCGACCGCGGCGCGGTCGGCGCGCTGCTGCGCGGCCCCGTCGGCGCGACGACGGTCGTCTCGCAGGGGTGCCGGCCGATCGGCCCGACGATGGTCGTGACCAAGGCCGAGGGCAACGTCATCCTCGAGCTCGCCGGCGTGCCAGCGGTGAAGAAACTCGAGGAGATCGTCGCCGAGCTGCCCGCCGACGAGCAGGCGCTCGCGTCGCGCGGCCTGCAGATCGGCGTGGCGATGGACGAGTACGTCGAGGTGCACGACCGCGGCGACTTCCTCATCCGCGGCGTGCTCGGCGTCGACGACTCCCGCGACGGGCTGGTCGTCGGCGACCTCGTGGAGGTCGGCCGTACGGTGCGCTTCCAGGTCCGCGACGCGCAGGCCGCCGACGAGGACCTGCGCGCGCTGCTCGCCGGGCCCGCGCTGCTGGGCGGGCCCGGTCTGGTCGAGGGCGCGCTGCTGTTCTCCTGCAACGGCCGTGGCGCCAACCTCTTCCCCTCCGCCGACCACGACCCCAAGCTCGTCGCCGAGCACTTCGCGCACGCGCCGGTCGCGGGGTTCTTCGCGGCCGGTGAGATCGGGCCGGTCGGCGGGCGCAACTACCTGCACGGCTTCACGGCCAGCATCGTCGCGTTCGGGTCGCAGTAGTGCCGGCCCGCGGCAACGTCCTCGCGCTCGACATCGGCGGCACCAAGCTCGCCGCCGCCGTGGTCGACCGCGGCGGCCGCGTCTCCGCCGCCGCGCGGGTGCCGACGCCGCACGGCCGCAGGCTCGACGGCGAGACGTTGTGGAAGACCGTGGTGGCCCTGCTCGACAGGTTCACGACGGGCATCGGCGCGCGGTCGTTCGCCGGGGTGGGGGTCGGCTGCGGCGGCCCGATGACCTGGCCCGACGGCCACGTGTCGCCGCTGAACATCCCCGCCTGGCGCGACTTCCCGTTGCGTGACCGGCTCCGGGAGATGTTCCCGGACATCCCCGTACGCGTGCACAACGACGCCGTCTGCGTCGCCGTCGGCGAGCACTGGCGCGGCGCCGGTCGCGGCAACGCGAACGTCCTCGGCATGGTCGTCTCCACCGGTGTCGGCGGCGGGCTCGTCCTCGGCGGTCACCTCGTCGACGGCTACAGCGGCAACGCGGGCCACATCGGCCATGTCGTCGTGGACCCCGAGGGGCCCGAGTGCGAGTGCGGCGGCCGCGGCTGCCTGGAGGCGATCGCGCGCGGCCCCGCGGTCGCGGCGTGGGCGCGCGCGAACGGCTGGGGGCATCCGAAGGGCACCGCCCGCGACGTCGCCGACGACGCCGCCCGCGGGCACGCCGTCGCGCGCGAGGCGCTGGCCCGCGCGGGCAGCGCGCTCGGCGTCGCGATCGCGTCGGCCACGCACCTGCTCGACGTCGAGGTCGTGTCGATCGGCGGCGGCCTGTCGCAGGCCGGGCCGATGATCTTCGACCCGCTGGAGGAGACGTTCCGGCGGCACGCGCGGATGGACTGGGCGCGCAAGGTGCGCGTCGTCCCCGCCGCGCTCGGCCAGGAGGCGGGGCTGGTCGGCGCGGCCGCGCTCGTGCTGTCCGGAAGCCGCTACTGGAACGCCGACTGACGATGAACGCCCTGCGCCGGCTGCCCTGGTGGGCGGTCGGGATGCTCGCCGCGGCGCTGGCGTACGCGGCGTTCCTGGGGGGCCTGCTGGTGACGCACGCCGTGACGGACCCGGCGTGCGGCCTGCCCGGGCTCGAGGTGCTCACCACGTGGGCGACGCTGATCGTCCACCCGTGGCTCGGCTTCTTCGTCGCGTTCGTCCTCGCGCGTCCCGACCGGACCGCGGACGCGTTCCTGCTCGACATCGTGGTCGGGGCCCTCGCGCTCGCGGTCAACCTCGTCGGCGTGGGGCCGGCCGTGTCCGCGGACCCTCGCTGCGACGGCTGGGGCGGCATCCAGATCGCCGGGGGGCTGGTCATCACTGCCGTCGCGGCCGCGCTCCTCGCGCGCCCGGCTGCTGACTAGACGACCGTTCCCCAGACGGTGCAGGGCTTGGACGACACGGAGCCGATGTCCCGCGCGTCGGCGAACAGGTGCAGCGTCCACTGCGACACCGCGCTGCCGACGGCGACCATGACGACGGCCGTCTGCCGCGAGAACTGCGTCCCCGGCGCGTCGATCTCCTTCAGGCTCGCTCCCGTCCCGCCCGCGGGGATGGCGTTGCCGACGGGATCGACCGAGTCGACGTCCGAGTACAGCGTCGTCACCGTGTGGCCGTTCGCGATCCCGCTGCCGGTGAAGTAGCCGGTCATGAACAACCGCGGCCCCTCGAACTCCTCGACGACCTTGCAGCGGACGTGGAACGTCACGCCGCCCACGGTCGCGATGGCGGTGTCGACCGGCGCGGCGGACGGCCCCCACCCGCCGCTCACGGAGAACTTCGTGGGCGCCGTCGCGCACGTCACGGTGCCGTTCGACGCGACGGCCGACACCGCGCCGCCCGGGCACGTACCGGTGACCCTGCGCTGCAACGACGCCGAGTCCAGGCCGTCGATCCGGTCGGCGTTGAGCTTCGAGACCTTGACCTCGCTGTTGACCGCGAGCGGCGGGTAGCCGGTCTTCGCGTAGAGCGACAGCGGCGTACCGGCGGTGTTGGTCAGGCCGGTCCGCGCGCCGGCGGAGTTGCTGCGGCCCAGGAGGAACGTGCCTCCGGTGGCGGCGGTCGCGACGCCCGTACCGCCGACGAGGACGATGAGCGCGGCGAGGGACACGACAGGGTTGCGAAGGCTCATACGACCGAGCGTCGCACGCGATTCGGGTGATCCGGCGCGAAACGAAGGAACCCTCTACACCTCGGCGAGGAACGCCGCGATCTCCTCGGCCACGCGTTCCGGCCGGTCCTCGGGGAGGAAGTGGCCCGCGTCGGCGACCTCGACGTACGACGCCCCCGGCAGGTCGCCCGCGACGCGACGGCCCACGGCCGTCGACAGCCACGCGTCGTCGGAGGCCCACATCACGAGCGACGGCGGGGCATCCTTACGGACCACCTCGAACGCCGCCTCCGTCGCGTCGGGGTCGAACGCCCGGACGAAGCTGAGCAGACCGCGGGGACCGTCGGCCCCGAGCAGGGGAGCGGTGTAGTGGCCGAGCACCTTCGGTGTCAGCTCGGTGGCGCGCAGGCCGCGCGCGAGCTGCGACCCGAGGAACTTCGCGCCCGCGCCGGGCACCATGCGCAGCGCGGCGGTCTGCGCCTCGCCGAGGTACGGCGTCGCGAGCGCGCGCACGGCGGGGATCGGCCAGACGTCGGCGTGCAGCGGCGCGTCGATCAGCACCAGAGCCGCCACGCGGTCGCGGGCCACAGCCGTGAGGTGCGCGGCGACACCACCGCCGACGTCGTGGCCGACGACGGCGAAGCGGTCCAGTCCGAGGTCGTCGGCGAGCCCGAGCAGCAACGACGCCTGCGACGCGAAGTCGTAGCCGCCGCGTGCCGGGCGCTCCGAGCAGCCGAGGCCGACGAGGTCGGGCGCGTACGTCCGGGACAGCCCGTGCCGGCCGAGGTCGCGCTGCACGTCGCGCCAGAGGTACGACGACGTCGGCATGCCGTGCAGCAGCAGGGCGGGCAGGCCGTCGCCCGAGCCGTGGTGCACGACGTGGAGGCGCACGTCGTCGACGACGTGGTCGGTACCCGGCAGCGGGTGTTCGTCGCGCATGGCGCCGACACTAGGCCATGATCGGCTGGTGGGAGAACGCCTCGTCAGCGCCGACGACGTCCGCGCGGCCGCGGCTCTCCTTCAGGGCGTCGCGATCGAGACGCCGGTCGAGGAGTCGCGGTGGCTCTCCGGAGCCGTCGGCGGCCGCGTCGTCGTCAAGTGCGAGAACCTCCAGCGCACCGGGTCGTTCAAGATCCGCGGGGCGTACGTCCGCATCGCCAGGCTGACCGACGAGGAGCGTGCGGGGGGCGTCGTCGCGGCCAGCGCCGGCAACCACGCGCAGGGCGTGGCGCTCGCGGCGTCGATGCTCGGCGCGAAGGCGACGGTGTTCATGCCGGCCGGTGCGCCGCTGCCGAAGGTCGCGGCCACGAAGGCGTACGGCGCCGAGGTCGTCCTCTCCGGCGTCACGGTCGACGAGGCGCTGGTGGCGGCGAAGGAGTACGCCGCGGAGCGCGGCAGCGTGTTCATCCACCCGTTCGACCACGCCGACGTCATCGCCGGCCAGGCGACGTGCGGGCTGGAGATCCTCAGCCAGGTGCCGGAGGTCAAGACGATCGTCGTGCCGACCGGCGGCGGCGGGCTGGTCTCCGGCATCGCGGTCGCGGTCAAGGCGATGCGGCCCGACGTGCGCGTCGTCGGCGTGCAGGCGGCGACCGTGGCGGCGTTCCCGCCGTCGATCGCCGTGGGCCACCCGGTCGCGGTCGACGCCACCGCGACCATCGCCGACGGCATCGCGGTCGGGTGCCCCGGCGACATCACGCTGCGGCACGTCGCGGCGCTCGTCGACGACGTCGTGACGGTCCCCGACGAGGCGATCAGCCGTGCTCTGCTCATGTGCCTCGAACGCGCCAAGCTCGTCGTGGAGCCCGCCGGCGCGGCCGGTGTCGCGGCGCTCATGGAGGCGCCCTCGTCGTTCGAGGCGCCGGTCGTCGTCGTGCTCTCCGGCGGCAACGTCGACCCGCTGCTCATGCTCCGCGTCATCCGCCACGGGCTCATCGCGGCAGGCCGCTACCTGTCGTTCCGGCTGCGCATCCCCGACCGCCCCGGCGAGCTCGCGAAGCTGCTCGGGATCCTCGCCGACGCAGGCGCCAACGTGCTCGACGTCGAACACCTCCGTACCGGTCCGAAGCTGCACCTGGACGAGGTCGAGGTGGCGCTGCAGCTCGAGACGCGCGGCGCGGGCCACTGCGACGACGTGCTCTCGGTCCTGCGGGGGGAGGGCTACCCGCTCGTTTTCGGGTAGTTTCGGGCCACGCCGCCCGATCGGAGCCCCTCATGCGCGTCGTACGCCGCCTCCTCCCGATTCTGCTCGCGATCCCGTTCGCGACCGTGGTCATGGGGGTGGCGCCAGCGAGCGCGACGCCCGTCTGCACCGACGGCTACAAGGGCGGCCCGCCGCTCGCCGAGTGCGGGCTGCGCATCTTCCCCGAGGCCGCGCTGACGCAGGGCTACGTGCAGTTCCAGCCGCAGCCGGGCACCGGGTTCATCGAGTACCAGCACGGCATCGAGTACATGGCGATCAAGTACCCGCGGTGGGTGTCGGTGACGACGCTGCGCGAGATGACCGGCAACCCCAACGCCGTCAGCGCCGGCTTCGACGGCATCCGGGCCGGCGAGGACGGCGACACCGGCGACGGCTTCGACATCCACCTCATCCGGCTCACCGACCACACCGTGCCGGAGAAGGGCAAGCAGACGCTGTTCTTCTCGCTGTCGGTCCACGGCAACGAGCGCGGCGGCCTCGAGGGCGGCCTGCGCGCGATCGAGGACCTCGCGATGGCGGCCGAGGGCGGCGGCACCATCACCGACGGCGTCGAGGGCTACAACACCTCCACCGGTCGCGAGCCGGAGTTCCACACGTACGAGGTCGCCGACGTGCTCGCCAAGGAGGACGTCTGGTTCGCGTCGTTCAACCCCGACGGCTGGGCGCTCGGCGACACCGTCAACATCGACCCGGCGCCGCTGCCGTACGAGCGCGGCAACGGCATGGGCACCGACCTCAACCGCCAGATGCCGACCATCGGCCGCATCAACTCCCTGCGCAACCCGCTGCAGGAGAACGAGATGAAGTTCGGCACGCAGGTCATGGACGAGATCGCCGCGCGCGGGGTGCCGGGCAAGCTGGCGTACGGCGCCGACATCCACGGCGAGCTCACGTCGCGCGCGTACGTCGACATCATGTATCCGGCCGGGCAGTTCGACTCGGTCAAGCACCGGCAGCTCATGTCCATCGCCGAGCGCACCAAGTCGGTCATCGACGCGACCCTCTACGCCGGCATCCAGGACCAGATCGAGGCGCAGACCGGCGGCGACGAGGGCGAGGGCGTCGAGGGTCCCGTCTGCGACTTCGTGCCCGACCCCGACGACTGCCAGAACCAGATCGGCAACACGATCCCGACGATGCCGGCCCACTGGGCGACGGTCTGGGACACCCTGGGCTACACCGACACCGGGTTCATCGGCGACTACCTCGCCGCGGACATCGGCGTCACCGGGATGGACTACGAGATCTTCCTGAACCACACCGCGCCCGACAAGTTCTGGACGGTGTACCTGCAGGAGAACCACGTCAACGCCTCGCGCGCGATCATCAAGACGGCGATGGCGTACGCGCTGTTCCAGGAGCAGGAGTTCAACTCCTCCAACTTCAAGGTCAACCCGATCGGTCAGCCCGGCTACGTCTTCAACCCCGCCGTCGTCACCGACAGCGACGCCAACGGCGTCGTCACCAAGCCAGGGCCCGACGGCGACGGCATCGGCGAGGACGGCAAGCCGGTCGTGCAGAAGCCGTACCGCGCGACGAACATGACGTACTTCACCGACGCGTCGAAGCTCATGACGAAGCCGTTCCTCAAGCTGCAGGCCGCCGACATCGCGAACGACCCGGCCACGCTGGACGCCGTCGACTCGCTGGTGCTGGCGGACTTCACGGTGCCGAAGGACGGGCTCGGCAGGCCGGTCGACAAGACGGCGTACTTCAAGAACATCGGCGCGTGGGTCCGCCGCGGCGGCAACCTCGTGCTGACCGACCGGGCCATCTACGCGCTCGGCGACCTCGGCGTCGTCGACAAGGCAGACATCGACGACATCAGCGTGTACCAGCCGTACAGCGACATCGACTTCGACAACGAGGACAACCTCATCAAGGGCCTGCGCAGCAACGCGCGGCAGCTCGTCGAGGCGGCGATCCTCGGCTACGGCATCGGCGGCGCGGCGTCGCCGATGACGGCGGTCGGGACGGCGGCGTTCACCGAGGCAGGCGGCACCGTGCTCGGCACGACCGGCGAGCAGTTCACGACGCTCGGCCACATCGCGCACGGCGGCGGCTCGATCAAGGTGATCGGCGGCGCGCTGCCGACTCCGAGTGAGGACGAGGACCACCGCTACGGCCTGCGCGACTACGCGCTGACGTACTCCGGGCTGTTCATCATGGAGAACGCCATCAAGTGGGACGCCTCCGGCCTCGGCATCGACCCGGTGAAGGGTCCTGGCGACAACGAGGGCAAGGACGACGACGAGGACGACGACGACCTCGCGACGACCGGCCTCGGCGACATCGCGCCGACGGTCGCGGTGCTGCTGGGTGTGGCCGCGGTGACGTTGCGCCGCCGGCGCGCGCGGGCGTAGCTCAGCGCCCGCTCAGCTTCCAGTGGCGTACGCCCCCTCGCGTGTGGGGCGCGCACCGGAAGTTGGCGCGGCGACCGGGTCAGCGGCAGCGGGCGCAGACGCCGAACACCTCGACGGTGTGCGTCGTGTCCGTGAAGCCGTGCTCCTCCGCGACCTGGGCCGTCCACGCCTCGACCTCGTCGCCGGGCAGCTCCACCGTCGTGCCGCAGGACCGGCACACGAGGTGGTGGTGGTGCGCGTCGCTGCGGCAGCGCCGGTAGACACTCTCGCCGTCGGCCGTACGCAGCACGTCCACCTCGCCCGCCGCCGCCATCGCCTGCAGCGTGCGGTAGACGGTGGTGAGGCCGACGCGTTCGCCGGCCGCGCGCATCGCCTCGTACAGGTCCTGCGCGCTGCGGAACCCCTCGGACGTGCCGAGCGCGGCGGCCACCGCGGAACGCTGCCGGGTCGGCCTCATCGCGCCCTCCCTGCCACAGACGTCACCGCGAACACGCCGATCGCGAGCAGCACGATCGCCGCGCCCGGCGCGAGGTCGAGGTAGTACGCCGCCACGAGACCCCCCACGCTGACCGCCACGCCGATGACGAGCGAGCCGAGCAGGGTGGCCCGGAACGACCGGGCCACCTGCTGCATCGCCGCCACCGGCACGACCATGAGCGCGGAGACGAGCAGCAGCCCGACGACGCGCATGGCGAGCGCGACGGTCAGGGCGGCGGTGACGGCGATGAGGAGGTTGAGCAGGCGGACGGGCAGCCCCGACGCGCGCGCGACCTCCTCGTCGTAGCAGACGGAGAACAGCTCGCGCCCGAAGACGGCCACGACGCCGAGGACGAGCAACGCCAGCGCCGTGATGACCCACAGGTCGCCGCCGGTGACCGTGCTGACCGAGCCGAAGAGGTACGACACCAGCGTCGTCGTGGTCGCGGCATCGGAGACGTTCGTGAGAAGGACGCCGCCGGCGATGCCGCCGTAGAACAGCAGAGCGAGGGCGACGTCGCCGGTGGCGCCGCCGCGTTCGCGCAGCAGCTCGATCGCGACGGCACCGGCCACCGCGAGGACGACGGCCGTCGGCAACGGTGCCGTTCCCAGCAGGAGCGACAGGCCCACGCCGGTCAGCGCGACGTGCCCGATGCCGTCGCCCATGAGCGCGAGGCGGCGCTGCACGAGGAACGTCCCGATGGCCGGCGCCGTGACCCCCACCAGCGCCGCCGCGATGAGCGCGCGGCGCATGAACTCCAGCGAGAGCAGCGTCACCGCAGCCCCCACAGGCCGTCGCCCGGCACGCCGGGGTGGTGGTGGTCGTCGTCTGGCATGCCGCCGGGCGGGACCGGGCCGTCGTACGACACCTCGCCCGCGCTGACGACGACGACGCGGTCGACGAGCTCGGCCAGCGCGCCGAGGTGGTGGCTGACGAGGAGCACCGCGACGCCGCGTTCCTTGAGCAGCCGCAGCGTCTCGCCGAACGCCTCCTGGCTCTCGGCGTCGACGCCGGCCGTCGGCTCGTCGAGCACCAGCGCGTCGGGCTCGCTCGCCAGCGCGCGGGCGATGAGGACGCGCTGCTGCTGGCCGCCGGAGAGCGAGGCGACGCGGTCGCCCGCGCGGTCGGCCAGCCCCACCGCCGCGACGGCGGCAGTCGCCGCCGCGCGGTCCGCGGCGCCGACGGGGCGCAGCCGCGACAGCCGCGGCGTACGGCCCGACAGCACGACCTCCCGTACGGTCGCCGGCACGCCCGTCGCCGACGTCAGCCGCTGGGGGACGTACCCGATGCGGGCCCGGTCGCGGAACGACTCCTCGCCGAACACCCGCAGCGTCCCTCCCGAGAGCGGCAGCAGGCCCACGAGGGTGCGGACGAGCGTGCTCTTGCCGGAACCGTTGGCGCCGAGGACCGCGACGAACTCCGACGCGCCGAGCGTGAAGTCGATCCCGCGCAGCACCTCCCGGCCGCCGAGGACGACCCGGCCACCCACCAGCTCGAACGCCGCCGTCACCCGCACCCCAAGCCCGTCTTCACGGCGTCGAGATTGCGCCGCATCACGGTGAGGTAGTCGTCGCCGCGGGACACCTCGAGCGGGTCGAGCACCGCGACCTGGGCACCGGCCTCGCGCGCCACGGTCTGCGCGGGCCGCGAGTCGGCCGACTCGGCGAAGACGGTCGTGACGCCGTTCCGCTCGACCAGCGCTGCCACCTCGGCGAGCCGCGCCGGCGACGGCTCGGCCTCGTCGCCGACGCCTGCGATGCCGGTCTCGCGCAGGCCGTAGCGCTTCGCGAAGCGGCCGAACGCCGCGTGGCTCGTCACGAGGTCCTTGCGCGCGCAGCGGGCCAGGGTCTCCTGCGCGTCGCCGTGGAACGACTCCAGCTCGGCGGCGAACGTCCTCGCGTTGTCGCTGAACGCGGGCGCGTGCTCCCTGTCGAGCGCGACGAGGCGGGCGGTGATCAACGCGACGATCTCGGCGTACGCCGGGGGGTCGAGCCAGACGTGCGGGTCGGTGCCGCCCCTGAGGACGTCGAGCGTCCTGACCCCGGCGGCGTCGTCGAGCGCGGGCTGAAGGCCGCGCACCAGCACGACGAGGTCGGCCTGCTCGACGCGTCCCACCTGGGCGGGAGTCAGCTCGACGTCGTGCGGCTCGGCGCCGGGGGGAGCCAGGTCCACGACGCGCACGTGCTCGCCGCCGATGCGCTGGACGGCGTACGTGAGGGGATAGACGGCGGTGACCACCGTGACCCGGCCGTCGTCCCCGCCTCCGCGCGCGCAGCCTGGCAGGAGGCAGAGCAGGACGGCGAGGACGTAGCGCATGGGGCGCATCCTCACCGAACATGAAAACCGTTGTCAACTAGAATTGTCGGATATCGGACAGAAGGCAACCAACTGGCCGTGTCGAAACGTTCTACTTCCGGCCGGGGATGCCGGACTTACCCAGAGAACAGGGGGGCACCGCGATGCGGTGGACCAAGGTGTTGCTCGCGGCTGCGCTGGCGCTCGGCGCCGCGCCCGCACTGGCGGACGGCGCGGGCACCGACGCCCGCACGGCCGGCACGACCCGCGCGAGCCGCGCGGAGTGGGACAGGCAGCGCGAGCTGATCGCGGAGCGCCTCTCGGACGCGCGTACGCACGCGGCAGGCGCCGAGTTCGACTACGCGTACGCCGACGACGCCGGCGACCTCGACGGAGACGGCAAGCGCGACGTCGTGGACTTCCGCTGGCACGTCGCCGAGACCGACACGGGCTACGAGGAGACGTTGCGGATCGCGACGTACCGCGGCACCGACGGCACCGCGCTGTGGAACGTCACCGTGCCCGTCTCGTCGTTCGTCTTCGCGACGCCGGCGAAGGTCGGCGTCGACGGCAAGGCCGGCATCGTCGTGCTGGCGTTCGAGGACACCGGCGACTCCACGGACGTCGGCGGCGCGTGGACCTACCGCACGACCGTCTACTCGTACGACGGCGCGGGGCGGCCGCTCTACGTCACGCCGCTCGGCGGCAGCGACGGCTACACCCCGTCGGGCTACGGCGCCGGCTACGCCGACGTCGACGAGCTGCTCGACGCGGTGCCCGGCGGCGCCACGGACCTGCTGGTCCACACCGAGGTCTTCGCGGGCGCGGGCGACCCCGCCGGCGTGGTCGACGAGGGCCGCTCGGCGGCGCAGTTCGGCCTGCTCGACGGCGCCACCGGCACCGTACGGCCGTTCGGCACGCCGATCGTGGCGGAGTGGGGCTCCGGATGGGGCTGGACCGTCGGCGACCTCGACAAGGACGGCCTCGACGACGTCGTCCTCGAGGCCGAGACCGACACCGGGACGACCCTGACGGCGTACGCCGCCAAGGACGCCGCCAAGCTGTGGACGCTCACCCGCAGGGTCGACGACGGGTGGGAGCGCTACCTCACGCTCGACGACGCGACCGGCGACGGCCGCGCGGACTTCGGGATCGTGACGCAGACGTTCGGCGGGATCGTCATCAGCCCCGGCAAGCCGATCACCTCGTCGCCCGCGCGCAGCACGGTGTCGCTCGTGAACGGCGCGACCGGCAAGGTGCTCTGGACCAAGGAGGGCAGCCGCCTCTACGTCCTCGGCAACGCCGACCGCAAGGCCGGCGCGGAGATCGCGGTGGGCCAGTCGCTGGACGACGGCGGGTTCACCGTCGCGGCGTACACCGGCTCGGGCCGGCGGGTCTGGTCCGTCACGCGCCGCGTGAAGGGCGGGATGTACACCTCCCTGCTCACGGTCGGCGACGCGACCGGTGACGGCATCACCGACATCGGCTACGGCGTGCGGTCCGGCTACGACAAGGGGCGCCGCGAGGAGGGCACGATCGACGGCCGCACCGGCCGTATCCGGCGCGACCCCCGGCCCGAGCTGTTCGCGACGCTCTCGGCGCTCGACGGCCGCGGCACCGACCTTCTCGAGACCAGCAGCCGCGGCGGCTACCTCAGCCTCACCGCGTGGAACGGCGCCGGCTCCGGCAAGCTCTGGACGGTCGCGGTCAAGGCGGCGGGCTCGTTCGCCGCGACGCTGCCGATCTCGCTCGACGGCGACAAGTGCGGCGACGTCGTGGCCGCGCTCTACGGCGGCAACGCGTTCACCGACGTCGTCATCTCGGGCGCGACGGGCAAGCCGTTGTGGGTGCTGTCGCGCTCCGGAGAGGACGCGCCGAAGGTGACGAAGCCGTCGTTCAAGGCGCACAAGGTGTACCGGCGCTCGTGCTGACGTAGGTTTGGAGCCGTTCCCCCGGGTCACCATGACTCCGGGGGGCGGTTCTGCCTACCTGTAGGGGTCATCGTGCGTCGTAACGCGCTGCTCGCCGGTCTCGTCCTCCTCGCGCCCGTCGGCCTGACGCTCCTCGCGCCGGCGTCGGCGCCCGCGGCGCCCTCGGCGGGCGACCTCGGGATCGAGTTCTCCGCCAGCGTGCCCTCGGACGTCCAGCGCGACCAGGGTGAGCCCGAGGTCTCCGTCGACCCCGGCGGCAACATCTACACCTGCGGCCCGTCCGGCTTCTCGAACATCGCCGACTACGCCCAGGTGTCCCGCGACGGCGGTGACCAGTTCCACCTGCTCGGCCAGGCGCCGCGCGGCCAGATCTCGACCGGCGAGGGCGGCGGCGACTGCGGCCTCGCGTCGGCCCCGGTGAAGAACGACCAGGACCA
Organism: Frankiaceae bacterium; assembly: GCA_035556555.1. Lineage (GTDB taxonomy): Bacteria > Actinomycetota > Actinomycetes > BP-191 > BP-191 > BP-191. The sequence continues at coordinate 50,107 of DATMES010000038.1, read as the reverse complement.
GTACACGTGGGCGTACACCGGCCTCGGCCCGCTCACGAACTTCAGCACGGGCACCGCGCAGGACACAGGCAAGACGCTGCACGGCGGCGCGTTCAGCCAGTCCATCCCCGGCGTCGACCGGCAGTGGATGGTGTTCACCGACGCCAACACCGTCTTCCTCAACTACAACCAGCTCGCGCAGGGCTTCACGGTCCAGAAGTCCACCGACGGCGGGTACTCGTACGAGCCCATCGGGACCATCGCGTCGAGCGGCGGCGGCCGCATCGGCCCGATGCGCGCGATCCTCAACGGCGACCCCGCGACCGCGAAGGTCTACTTCCCGTTCGACGAGGGCACCGAGGTCAAGCTCGCGATGTCCCTCGACGGCGGTGACACGTGGAGCACCTGCGTCGTCGGCGACGCCGAGGCGGACCCGACCGCGGGCTTCGTCGTGGCCGACCACGACTCCGCCGGCAACATCTACGTGACCTACGCGGAGAAGGGCAACGGCGGCGAGCAGGACTCGTACGTCATGGTCGTCCCCGCCGCCAACGTCGACGACTGCACCGGTGGCGACGAGGTCGGCGACGGCCGCAAGATCCTCATCAACCGCGACGACGTCCGCACCACGGTCATGCCGTGGGTCGTGGCGAGCGGTGTCCCCGGGCGCTTCGCGGTGGCGTACTACGGCACCGACCAGGAGGGCGACCCCAACACCGGCGCGTTCAAGGCCGCGTGGAAGGTCTACGTCGGCATGACGCTCGACGCGTTCGCCACCGACGTCGAGGTCGCGCAGGTCGCGGCGTCGTCGCACCCGACGCACTACGACTCCATCTGCCTCAACGGCACGCTGTGCGACGTCGAGATGGGCGACCGTTCGCTCGTCGACTACTTCGCCGTGGACCTCAACGAGGCCGACGGCCGGCTCAACATCGTCTACAACAACACCGCGAAGAAGCCCGACGAGCCCGAGGGCCATGTCGCCAACTCCATCGTGCTGACGCAGATGAGCGGCCCCAGCCTCAAGGGCGGCACGCTGGTCCCGAAGCGCGCGCGGACCCGGCTCGTCAGCTCCGACCCGGCGGGCGACGCGCTGTCGCCGTACGGCAACCTCTGCGCCGCGCCGCCGTCGGTCCCGTGCCCGGCGCCCGCGACCGAGAACCAGCCGGCGATGGACTTCGTCGACGAGGGCGGCCCGGCGGTCGAGATCAGCCCCGCGATCGACCTCGAGAGCGGGGAGCCCACCGGCGACGGCGGGTTCACCGTCACCATGCGGGTCGCCGACCTGACCGGCAGCAACAAGCAGGACGCCGCGGCCTCGGCCAACGGCACGTCGCTCATCTACCTGTTCCGCTGGAACAACGGCTACCAGCCGGCCGGCGCCACCGCGCGGTGGTCGCCGGTGACCGGGTGGTCGTTCGCGTTCGACAACTACGAGACCGCGAGCACCGAGTCCGGCCAGGCCGACCCGACGGCGGAGAAGATCGTCGTCTACCCCGGCACCACGACCATCCCCGGTGACGTCAACGAGGACGCCGGCATCATCCGCCTCGTCGTCCCCGGCGACGTGCTCAAGGGCCTCGGGGCGCCGCTCGACGAGTACAACCGGCCCAGCGAGGTCGAGGGCGGCCCCGGCACCCTGATGACCAGCGGCGTGGCGTACGCCCTCGTCAACGTCCCGCCGGTGCCCGAGGTGCAGTCGTACCTCTACCCGGTCGACAACGCCCCGGCGATGGACTTCCTGGTGCCCGGCAAGAAGAGCTCGGTGACGCCGCCGAAGACCGGTGGCGGCGGCGAGGACGACGACGACGACGAGGAGACGCCCGGCACCGGCCCGGACCGCATCCCCACGACCGGAGGCCTCGGCGCGCCGTTCGTGACGCTCGCGCTGGCGAGCGGCGCGGTGCTGCTCATCCGCCGCCGTCGCCGTACGGCGCACTAGCTCGCAGCGACGACAGAGGGGCGGCCGCCGGAAGGCGCCGCCCTCTTCGTTGTCCTGGTTGCCCGGCGTGCGCCCCGCTCGTTCTTTGAAGATCACCACGCGGGAGACCGGCGCGTGGGCTCCAGAGAACGAGGGGAGCCCGGGGCGCTAGAGGTTGCCGCGGCGCTCCTGCTCGCGCTCGATCGCCTCGAACAGCGCCTTGAAGTTGCCCTTGCCGAAGCCCTGCGAGCCGTGCCGCTCGATGAGCTCGAAGAACACCGTCGGCCGGTCCTGGACGGGCTTGGTGAAGATCTGCAGGAGGTACCCCTCGTCGTCGCGGTCGACGAGGATCTTGTGCGCGCGCAGGTCGTCCATCGGCACCCGCACCTCGCCGACCCGCTCGCGCAGCGTGTCGTCGTAGTACGAGTCCGGCGTGTCCAGGAAGGTGACGCCCGCGGCCTTCATCCGCTCCACGGACCGCACGATGTCGTTGGTGGCCAGCGCGATGTGCTGGACACCGGGGCCGCCGTAGAACTCGAGGTACTCGTCGATCTGGCTCTTCTTCTTGCCGGCGGCGGGCTCGTTGAGCGGGAACTTCACGCGCCGCGTGCCGTCGGCCACGACCTTCGACATCAGCGCGGAGTAGTTGGTCGCGATATCGTCGCCGACGAACTCCGCCATGTTCGTGAAGCCCATGACCCGGTGGTAGAACGCCACCCACTGGTCCATGCGACCGAGCTCGACGTTGCCGACGACGTGGTCGATCGCCTGGAAGTAGCGCTTGTCCGGCGGCTCGACCAGCGGCTCGCGCGCGACGAAGCCCGGGAGGAAGACGCCGTCGTACGCCGCCCGCTCCACGAAGGTGTGCCGCGTCTCGCCGTACGTCGCGATCGTCGCCTGCACGACCTTGCCGTTGTCGTCCTCGGTGATGCCCGGCTCGACGAGGCCGGTGGCACCGCGCGCGACCGCGAGCTCGTACGCCTTCGCGGCGTCGGGGACCCGGATCGCGATGTCGTAGACGCCGTCGCCGTGCCGCGCGACGAGCCCGCCGAGCTCCGTGCCCGCATGCACCTCGCCGGTGATGCGGAAGCGCGCGCCGCCGGACTCCAGGACGTACTCGGCGTAGTCGCGCGAGCCCGTCTCCGGGCCGCGGTACGCCGTCACCTTCATGCCGAACGCCGTCGAGTAGAAGTGCGCGGCCTGCCGCGCGTTGCCGACGACGAAGTGGACGTGGTCGATGCCCTCGACGGGGAAGTCGTCGTTCATCGCCGTCAGCCCGTGTACGGCGCGGCGTCGACGAGCTCGACCTTCATCGACTTGCCGTTGGGGAGGTCGTACGTCACGGTCTCGCCGACCTTGCGGCCGGTGAGCGCCTTGCCGAGCGGCGAGTTGGCCGAGTAGATCTCCAGCCCGCCGGCGACGTGGTCCTCGCGCGAGCCGAGCAGGAAGCGCTCCGTGTCGTCGTCGCCGGCGAAGCGCACCGTGACGACCATGCCGGGCCCCGCGACGCCCTCGGACGTCGGCGCCTCGCCGACGCGCGCGGTGCGCAGCAGCTGCTCGAGCTGGCGGATGCGGGCCTCCTGCTTGCCCTGCTCCTCCTTCGCCGCGTGGTAGCCGCCGTTCTCGCGGAGGTCGCCCTCCTCGCGGGCCTTCTCGATCATCTTGGAGACCTCGGGGCGGCCTGCCACCAGGCGGTCGTGCTCTGCCTGGAGGCGGTCGTACGCCTCCTGGGTCAGCCAGGTCTCGGCGACGGTGCTGTCGGTCACGCGAACGCTCCCCGCGTCTCGTTGGTCATCGATGCTCGACGCTAGCAGGGTCGTACCCGTCACGGACCCCCCGTTACCGCGCAGTACGTGACCGTCGCGTCCGTCGCCCTCTGGTCGGTGCGCACCGTGACCGTGTGCGTCGTGGTCGGCTCGGTGCCCGCGGGGATGCGGATGCCGGTGAGGCGGTTGACGATCTCGCGGTCGTCGCCGGTCGCGGTGACCTGGCACTCGGCCGTGAGCGCCGGGTCCTTCGTGACCTCGAACGTCACCACGACCTCCTCCGGGTCGCCGACCTGCACGGCGAGCGTACGGAACGAGATCCGCGGCCCCTCGTCCGCCGCGAAGACGAAGACGACCCACAGCCCGAGGGCGAGGACGGCGAGGGCGAACGCCGTGAAGACGTACTTCGCGACGCCGCCGTCCGGGGTCTCCGAGGTCTCTGCCATGTCCGTCGCAGTATCCCGGCAGAATGGTCGTACCCGCGACACGGAGGAGATGCCCATGCCCGCGCTGGGAGCGGACGGTGACCGGCTCCGCCTCATGGCGGTGCACGCGCACCCCGACGACGAGTCGAGCAAGGGCGCCGCGACCATGGCGCGGTACGCCCGCGAGGGCGCCGACGTCATCGTCGTCACTTGCACCGGCGGCGAGGCGGGCGACATCCTCAACCCCGCGATGGACCGGCCGGAGATCATCGCCGACCTCGTCGCCGTACGCCGGCAGGAGCTCGTCACCGCGATCAACATCCTCGGCGTACGCCAGGTCGACCTCGGCTTCGTCGACTCCGGCCTTCCGCAGAAGCCCGAGGGCGCGCCCGACGACTACGAGCTGCCGCCGCTCGACCCTGACTGCTTCGCCTCGCAGCCGCTGGACGTGACGACGCGGGCGCTCGTCGAGATCGTGCGTCGCGAGCGGCCGCACGTGATCGTCACGTACGACGAGAACGGCGGCTACCCCCACCCCGACCACATCGCGTGCAACCGCGTCTCCGTGGCGGCGTTCGAGGCGGCGGGCGACCCCGAACGCTTCCCCGACGCGGGCGAGCCGTGGCAGCCGTCCAAGCTCTACTACGTCCACGGCTGGCACTACGACAAGCTCAAGGCCATCCACGACGCGATGGAGGCGCGCGGCCTCGAGTCGCCGTACGCCGAGCGCCTGGCCGACTGGGTGCGCGACCACGACGACGAGCGCCGCGTCACGACTCGCGTCGAGTGCGCCGAGTACTACCCGCTGCGCAACCAGGCGCTCATCGCGCACGCCACGCAGGTCGACCCCGAGGGGTCGTGGTTCTCCGTGCCGCTCGACCTGCAGCAGGAGGTCTGGCCGACCGAGGACTACGAGCTGGTCCGCTCGCTCGTCGACACGCAGGTGCCCGAGGACGACCTGTTCGCCGGGCTGCGGGAGCCGAGCCGTACGTCATGAGCGGGGCGGCGCGCGTCGAGCGCGGACGACGGCGGATGGCGGCGTTCGTCGTGCTGCTGTTCGCGCTGCTCGCGTCGGGCTGCGCCGTGCTGGACGCGATGCGCGACACGGAGGCGGCTCTGGAGGCCGAGGGGTTCCGCGGCGCGTCGGTCATCTGGTCCAGCGTCGAGGGCGTCGAGACCATCACCGTGTCGTGGTCGTCGTCCGTCGAGACCACCGAGGGCGCGGAGTCGGAGGGGCTGCGCGCGGCAGGGGTGATCTGGCGCGTGGCGCCCGTCTACTTCGACCTCGTCGAGACCGACCCGATCTCGTCGTTCGAGACGGACTTCGTCGGGACCCGCGTGTTCTCGCGGGCGCAGCTGGAGAGCGAGTTCGGCCCGCGCGCACCCGGCCTCGACGAGGACATCGGCGAGCTGGCGAACGTCCGCGGCTACGTCATCGGCTTCGTCGTCGTGCTCCTCCTCGGCGCGGCGGTGGTCGCGGTCATCGTGGTGGTGCTGGTCAGGGCGGCGCGCAGGCGTCGCGCGGCGGCGCCGCAGGTGGCGTACCCGCCGCCGGGGTCGGGCTGGCCGACCGGCCCGCCGCAGTGGTCATGGCCGCAGCAGCCGGGCGCGGCGTGGCCGCAGAACCCGCCCCCGCCCCCTCCGTCTCCGCCTCCGCCGGCCGAGGGGTGGCCGCGGCAGTGGCCGCCGTCGCAGGGCGCACCGCCGCCTCCGGCCGCCCCGCAGGCGCTCCCTCCTGAGTACGCCGACCCGGTCGCCCCGCCGCCCGACGATCCATGGCGGCCCCCGGCGCTCTGACGGGGCGTAGCCTGCGCCGATGCGCGCGAGGGGATTTGTCGCAGACGTCACGTTCCTGCTGGTGGTGGGGCTGAGCCTGGCGGTACCGCTGGCCGGCTCTCCGAACATCCCTGCCGGCCTAGCCCAGGACTCCGGCACGTCCGGCGGCGGGGGAGGCGGCGGTGGCGGAGGCGGCAGTGACACCGGTGACAGCGGCACGGGCGACAGCGGGACCGGTGACAGCGGGACCGGTGACAGCGGCACGGGAGACAGCGGGGGCGGTGACAGCGGCGGCGGCGGTACCGGCGGTGGTGGCGGCGGTAACGGCGGTGGCGGCGGCAACCCGGGTGGCGGCACCGACTCCAACGGCACCAGTGAGATCGGCGACAGCGGCAGCGAGCAGCAGGCGGACGAGGCGCCGCCGCCGCGGCGCGAGAACAACGTCATGTTCACGCTGCTCGTCGGCGCGCTCGCCGTGGCGATCGTGGCCGCGATCGCGTACGCCATCGGCCGCAACCGCCGCGGCGGCAAGCAGTGAGGCCCGGCGTCGCCGTCGCGCGGCTCTGCCGGGCCAACCCGGTGCACGCGGCCGTGTGGGCCGGCGTGGTTGCGTCGTTCGTCGTGGCGGGGAGCCTGACCGGCAACGACCGCGTGTGGCCGTACCTCACGGTCGTTCTCGTCTGCACCGCCATCACGGCGCTGGTGGACCGCAACGTCGGCTTCTCGTCCGTCGCGATCTGGCTGCTGGTCCTCACCGGGACGTTGCACCTGTCGGGCGGCATCGTGCCCGACCCCACCGGCTCCGGTGTCCTGTACGGCATGTGGCTGCTGCCGGAGGTGCTGCGCTTCGACCAGGTCGTACACGCCGTCGGCTCCGTCGCCGCGACGGTCACCGCGTGGCAGCTGCTCGGCACGTGGCTCGGCGCCGCGACGCCGGCGCGCACGCAGGCCTGGCTCGCCGCGCTCGCCGGCCTCGGCAAGGGCGCGGTCAACGAGGTCGTCGAGTTCCTCGTCGCGATGCGGGTGCCGGGGACGTTCGTCGGCGGCTTCGAGAACACCGGCTGGGACCTCGTCTTCGACACCGTCGGCGTCGTGGGGGCGGCGACGTTCCTCGTGCTGTCCCGCGCGCCGCGCAGGCCCGTCCGCGATGCCCGCGCGCTGGTGGCAGTCCCGTCAGTCGCCGAGGTCGCGGCGTAGCTTCTTGATCTGCCCGCGGCGCTTCTTGTCGTCGATGCGGGCCTGCACGGCGCCCCTGCTCGGCTTCGTCGCGCGCCGCTTCCGCGGCGGCGGGGCGACGGCCGCGCGCAAGGTCTCGGCGAGTCGTTCGCGGGCGAGGTCGCGGTTCTGCCGCTGGCTGCGCCGGTCCGACGCGGTGACCGTGAGAACGCCGTCGACGAGCTTCGATCCCAAGCGCTCCAGGGCGCGGGTGCGCAGCGTCTCGGACAGCGACGGCGAGCGCAGCACGTCGTACGACAGCTCGACGCGCGTGTCGGAGGTGTTGACGTGCTGCCCGCCCGCGCCGCTCGAACGCGAGAAGCGTTCGGTCAGCTCGGCGGCGGGGATCTCCAGCCGCGCCGTCACGCGCAGCGGCTCGTCGCTCACTGCGGCATTCTCCGCCCCCGCGCAAGCGGGTTGCGCGGCACACTCACGGACGTGGATGCGGTCGACTGGACGTCGCGCTACGCCGCGTACGGCGTCGCCACCCGCGTCCCGTACCTCGTGGCTGCGCTGCGTGACTCCGACGAGACGCGGCGAGCGGAGGCCGTCGAGGAGCTCTGCGCCACGGTGTGGCACCAGGGCACGGTGTACGACGCGTCGCCGGCCGTGGTGCCGTTGCTCGTCGCCGTTCTCGTGGATCGCGAGGGGGACGCGCGGACCCGCGCCCACGTCGGGTTCCTGCTCGCCGGCATCGCCGCGCCGGAGTCGTTCGAGGTGCCGGCGGGGTCGCCGCCCGGAGACCTCCCCGCGGAGTGCCACGACGCCGTCGCCGCGTACGGGTCGTCGCTCGCCGCGGCGCTGGACGACGCGCCGACGGTGACGCGCGCGGGTCTCCTCGCGGTCCTGGCCGCGGTCGCCACGACGCTCCGGACGGACGACCTCGCGCGGATCGCACGGACCGACGTCGCCGGCGACGTCCGGCTGGCGGCGGCGGCGCCGCTCGTGGTGTCCCTCGCGCGTGGTGCGGTCACCGAGGAGGCGTTGCGACGCGCGGCGCCGTCGACGAGGAGGCCGCGGAGGTGCTGGACGGGAACGCGTTACCGCTCGCCAGACGCGGCGCCGACCTGGCGATCGCACTCTGCGAACGGTCGGCGGGGGCGCGCTACGACACCTGACCCTCGTCGAGCCGCACGCCGAGGTCGGCGGCCGTCTCGGTCATCTCCGCGCGGGCGGCGTCGTTCATCGGGTACGTCTGCCGGCGCTTCGCCCAGCGCGCGTACCGCTTGCGCACGTCGTCCCAGACCTCCGCCGGGAAGACGCCGGGACGGTCGCGGTGGAGCCCGGCCAGGTCGGCCCAGCCGAAGCCGTGGCGTTCGTCTCCGGCGACCGCCTGCGCGACGAGCGCCGCCGCGCCGTCGGGCAGCAGCCCCGCCAGCGCGGGCAGCGCGGCCACCACCGCCTCGCGGCCGTGGTCCACCCACTCCTGCCGCGTGCGCGGGAGCAGGCCGGCCACCCACGCGGTGGCCTCGGCGTCGTTCCTGTCGACGAGCGTGGCGACGAGCGTGAGCCGGGCCAGCGGGTCGCGTTGCGGAGGGAAGAACGGCGGCGCGCCCTTCCGCGCGCCGGGCGGCCGCGGGCGCCACCGGACGGAGCGGGTGTCCCACGTGCGACGCGCCGCGGCGAACAGCCCGGCGTCGTCGCCGTGGCCCAGCGCCGCCGCCCAGCGGACCTGGTCGAAGCAGACGGCGCTCGCCACGAGCGTGCGCAGCAGCGGGGGCTGCGCGACCAGCCACCGTTCGACCGCGGAGGGGTCCGTCGGGGCGAGAAGGACAGCGTGCTCGTTCGGGACGGTGTGGCAGTACGCGTCGCCCAGCGCGTCGAGCGCGGCGTCGTACGGGTCGACCGTGCGGCCGTTCGCCGCCGCCCACGCGCCCGCGAGCGGCGCCAGGTCGGCGGCGGTGACGTGACCGCCGCACGACACGAGCGCCACGAGGACGTCGCGTGCCTCGTCGCCGAGCCCGCCGAACACCTCGTCGTCCCGCACGCGGCAAGCCTGCCACGCGTTTCCCAAACCCTCGCATTCCGGCGAACCGGGGACCGCGGAACGCCGTACCCGCTATGTTTCGCGCCTCGCAGGCGTGCGCGGGACCGCACGCCGGGCACTGGGGGGAACACATGCGTCCGCTTGCTCACCGCATCGCTCGGCACGTCAGCACGGTCCTGGTCGCGTCCGCCTTGGTGGTCACGCCGGGCGTCGCAAACGCCGGCGGGGCGCGTGCGCGTGCGGATGCTGTCGCAGGAACAGGTCGTGGCGGTCGGCGGCAGGTTCGTCGCGTTCGAGGTGGCCCGCGGACGAGTCCTGGGGTGTAGGCAAGGAGGTGTCCGGCTACGTCGATGTCCGGGACTGTGACAACTGGCTGGCATGCGGGATAGCTGTAGGCATGGCACTTCCTTGGGGCAAGGCGGGCAAGGGAGTGAAGGCGCTCAAGGGGCTCGACGAGGCCGCAACATACGGCGACGACGTCGCCAAGGCCGCCGGCGACGCCCGGACCTATGTCAACTAGCCCAAGGGTGGCTCGGTCCGCAACATCGGTACGAGCACGACGCACACGGAGTTCGCCGAGCCGCTCATGAGCGGAGGCTGGACCTCTCGCGCATCGACGGACGGGACCGTGCGGATCTTCGAGAAGGGTGGCGCCAAGTACATCCTCAGGAGCAAGAACTCCAGCGACTTCGCGGGGTGGACCGCCGACTTCACTTGACGGGTCGGCCGGGACGAGCAGCACCACGTGCTCGTTCGGGACGGTGTCGACGTGCTCGCCGGTAAACCGCGTCGTCGAACGACTCGAGCGCGCGGCCGTTCGCGGCGGCCCAGGCGGTCGCGGCCGGTGCGAGGTCGGAGGCGATGACGTGACCGCCACACGACACGAGCGCGACGAGGACGTCGCGTGCCTCGTCGCCGAGCCCGCCGAACACCTCGTCGTCCCGCACGCGCCAAGCCTGCCACGGCCCGGCCGTGTGCGGTCACGGGGCTCCGCAAACCGGCGCATTCCGTCAAACCGATGGTGACTCGCCCGCGCGACCGTTACCGTTCGCCGCTCGCACAGCGTGCGATGGGACCGCACGCAGGCTCTTGGGGGGCACATGCGCGGGTTAGCGCGTCGCGTCATCGTTCTCGTCGGCAGCGCCGTCGTCGCCTCCGTCTTGACGGCCGCACCGACGACCGCGGCGCCCGGGCACGCCACGCAGGAACCGGAGCAGACGAGGTACGTCCCGACGCGGCCGTTCGTCGTCGACGAGCCACGCGACATGGTGAGCGACCACACCGATCCGGCGTGGCTCAGCCCGCGGGTCGCGGTGCCGGAGGCGACGACCGCCGAGCTGGACGTCCCGGCATCGGGATGGGCGACCGCGGGCGCGTTGCCGGTCGCCGTCGGCCGCGCGGAGTCGGGCACTCCCGCCGGCCGGGTGCGCGTGCGCATGCTGTCGCAGGACGACGTCGCGGCGCTCGGCGGGCGGTTCCTGGCGTTCGAGGTGACCCGCGCCGACGGCGGCTCGTCGGCAGGAGCCGTCGCCGTCTCGATCGATTACTCCGGTATCGCCAAGGCATATGGCGGCAACTTCGCGTCGCGGCTCCGGCTGGTGCGGGCGAGGCCCTGCCCGGCCGCGGCACCCTGCCGGTGGGCTTCGGCCGGTGTCAACGAAGGCGGCCGGCTGCGTTCGGCGAGCGTCGCGGTACGCCCCGACCCTTCGGTCGCGCCCGGCGCACCGGCACCGGACAGCGGGTTCGGCCCGCAGACCGGCGACCCCGAGGCGTCGTCGTTGCTCGACGCGTCGGGCGGCACGACGTACATGGCGGTCGCCTCCGCGAGCGGCGCGAACGGCGACTACAGCGCCTCGCAGCTGTCGTCCGCGGACACCTGGAACGTCGGGATGGGCAGCGGGGCGTTCACGTACTCCTACCCGTTCGACGTGCCGCCGGCGGTCGCGGGGCCGGCCCCGTCACTGGCGCTCAACTACAACTCGCAGTCGGTGGACGGACGTACGTCGGCGTCGAACGGCCAGGTGTCGAAGGTGGGCGAGGGCTGGAGCTTCGAGCCCGGGTTCATCGAGCGCAAGTTCCACTCCTGCTGGGACGAGAACGTCTCGCGCGACGACTTCTGCTGGTCCAACGCGAACGAGTACTTCATCAGCTTCCTGGGTCAGAGCGGTGAGCTGGTCCGCACCGACTCCAGCTCGAACGAGTGGCGCATCCGCGGCAACGACCCGGCGTGGCGGATCCTGTCGTTCAAGGCGTGCTGCGCCAACGGCGACAACGACGGCGAGTACTTCGTCGTCATCACGCCCGACGGCACGAAGTACTGGTTCGGGTACGGCACCGAGCCCCGCAACACGTCGTCGAACCCCGACACCAACTCGGCCTGGACGGTGCCCGTCTACGCCAGCACGTCCGGGGAGCCGTGCTACAACGCCGTCGCGACCGCGAGCTGGTGCCAGCAGGCGTACCGCTGGAACGTCGACCGGGTCCTCGACACGAACGACAACGTCACGACACTCTTCTACGCCAAGGAGACGAACAAGTACTCCCGCCACGGCCAGGGGGCGCTCGCGACGACCTACACGCGCTCCGGCTACCTCACCATGATCGAGTACGGCCAGCGGCACCTCGCCGAGAACGTCACCGCGTCCGCCCGGGTCCGGTTCGCGATGACGAACCGCTGCTCCTCGATCGAGACCACCGACTGCGCGACCGCGCCGACATCGGGCAGCTCGCAAGGGACGTTCCCCGACGTGCCGCTCGACCTGATGTGCACCGGGGCGACGTGCGCGGCCGACCAGACGACGCCGACGTTCTGGTCGACGAAGGCACTCAAGAGCATCTCCACCGAGTTCTGGAACGCGGAACTCGCTCCGGACGCGTACGACCCCGTGACGACGTACTCGATGACGTACAGCTTCCCGGGAACAGGAGACGAATCGTCGCCCTCGCTGTGGCTTGCGGCGATCGAGAAGACCGGTGAGTACGGGCCGGGGAGCGTCACCCTGCCCGGCACGAGGATGTCCGGCATCGCGCCCTATCCGAACCGCGTCAACAGCACCGTCAACGACCCGCTCAACAAGTTCCGCGTGCGCACCATCAGGACCGACCTCGGCGCGCAGATCGACATCACCTACGACCGGCCGCATCCGTGCCCGCTGAACACCGTGTTCGCCGCGGACACCAATCCGTACGACTGCTACCCCGTCTGGTACGACGGGGCGTGGATCCCGTTCCACAAGTACGTCGTCGGCGAGGTGTCCACCATCGACGTCCGGGGCGGGCAGCCCACGCGGACCACCACCTACGAGTACGTCGGCAGCCCTGCCTGGCACTACGCCGACTCCGCCCTCGCCGCCGTCTCCACGCGCGCGAGCACGCAGACGTGGAACGACTGGCGCGGCTACGAGGGCCTGCGGGTGCGGACCGCGAACGCGACCACCACCACTGCCAGCTCCGACAGCGACACGAGGTACCTCGTGTTCCGCGGCATGTACGGCGACAAGCGCTCCGACGGCACCACGAAGACGAACCAGGCCGTCACCGACTCGTTCGGGTCCGAGTGGAACGACTACGACTACCGCGGGGGCCAGGTACTCGAGACCAAGGGCATGGACACCGACGGCACGCACCTGACCTCCACCGTGTACCGGTACTGGTCGCAGGAGACGGTGAACGGGCCGAACGGGTTCCAGTCCCACGACGCCGACTACGTCCGGCCGTCGCGGGTCATCCGGCGTGTCAAGAACACTGACACCGGCGCGTGGCGCGACCACTACGTCGACCACGAGTACTCCACGGTCACCGGCATGCCGGTGTCGACGTCGGACGACCAGGACGCGGGCGCGGACGACGACACCTGCGTGAAGACCTCGTACACGACGAACACGGCCACGGGCACCGCCGGCGGCGACAGTGAGTGGATCGTCGACACGCCGTACCGGACCATGACGTACTCCGACCCGTGCGGCACCGGCGCGTCAGCGGTGCAGGTGGGCCAGACGGACACCTACTACGACGGTCACGCCACGCTGACGGCCGACCCCACCGACACGAACGTGACGCAGGTGCGCGCGTACTCCGCCGCGGCCACCACCGCGGTGACGGTGATGACGTACGACGGCCTCGGCCGCGTCACCTCGGTCAAGGCTCCGGGCGAGGTCGCCCGCGGCGCCGCGGGCAAGGCCACCACGACGACGTACGCGCCCAGCACGGGTTACCCGTACGACGGCATCGAGGTCACCACTCCCACAGGGGCGGTCACGAGCATGGTGCTCTACTCGGCGTTCGGTACGGTGCGGCGGGTCATCGACGTCTCGAACGACGACACGACGAGGATCAGCGTCGACCCGCTCGGTCGCACGCTGTACGTCAACAGGCCCGAGGAGCCTCCGGAGAAGCAGAGCCTCGAGTTCTCCTACCGGGTGGCGCTGGGCCTGCCGAACAAGGTGACGACGCGCACGCTCGTCAGCGACACGGCGTACGTCGAGCAGCACGACTACGTGGACGGGCTCGGCCGGACCATCCAGACGCACTACCCGAAGGCGAACGACTCCGACAGCAGTCGCCGCGTCGCCATCACGCGGTACGACCCGCTGGGCCATGTCATCGCGCGTACCGACGCGTTCACTCCGGACACGCCGGTCACCGACATGGTCGACGTCGCGCTCGCCGACATCCCGCGGGAGACGCGGTACGGCTACGACGCCCTCGGCCGCGTGTACGTCGAGACGCAGTACGCGGACGGCGGCGCGAAGATCGCCCACCGCACGCACCACCACGGCTGGCACCACACCGTCGACTCGCCGGTGCGCTCCGACGTCGACTACCACACCGACGTGTTCGGCCGCGTCACCACAGTCGTCGAGACTCCCGCGGTCGGAACGATCACGACGACGTACGACTACACGCCGACCGGCCAGCTCGACACGATCACCGACGACGCGGGGAACGTCACCGGCTACGACTACGACTGGCTGGGCCGCCGCACCCGGTCGGTCGACCCCGACCAGGGCACGTGGGACACGACGTACACCGCCGACGGCGACGTGAAGACCGTCACCGACGCGAACACCACCGGCGGTGTCCGCGACAAGGTCGTGTACGCCTACGACGCGGGCCGCCGCAAGACCGGCGTCTTCGCCGGGTCGGAGACCGCGGCCAACCAGCTGGCCGGCTGGACGTACGACACCGGCGCGACCAACGCGGTCGGCCGTCCCGTCGCCGCCACGTCGTACGTGGACGGCACGGCGTACACCGTGTCGGTCACCGGCTACGACGGGCGCGGCCGCGTGACCGGCAAGAAGTGGCACGTCCCCGGGTTCGGGACCGCCTCGACCGCCGACGACACGTACACGTACACGTACGGGTACACGAAGGACGACGAGCTGGCGACGGTGACGGTGCCGGAGGCCGGTGGCCTCGGCCTGGAGACGGTCACGACGACGCGGAACGGCGCCGGCCTCCCCGTCGGCCTGACGACCTCCCTCGACGCCGCGAACCCGTACGTCGCGGCGACCACCTACCGGCCTGACGGGCAGGTCTCCTCTCGCTCGCTCGTGGGCGGGGTCACCAGGTCGTACGCCTACGACTCGGTTGCCCGGCTCAGCACCACCGTCAGCACCGCGCCGGTCGGCGGGGTGCCGGACGCGACCATCGAGGACGTCGGGTACACGTACGACTCGGACGGCAACGTGGTGTCCGTCCGCGACGCCAAGGCGTCGGCCACGACCACCTCGCAACGGGAGTGCTTCGAGTACGACCCGCTCAACCGGCTCACGCGGGCGTACACGACGGGCACCACGTGCGCCGAGTCGCCGACGTTGACGTTCGGCGTCGATCCGTACGACCTCGGATACGGCTACGACGACCTCGGAAACATCAGGCAGGCGAGGGACGGCGCGGTCACCACCGACTACACGTACACCGGCAGCGGCCACGCGCACGCGCCGGCGTCCATCGGGAGTGTCGCGTACGGCTACGACGCCAACGGCGCCACCACGAGCCGCGGCAGCGGCGGGACCGCGCAGCAGTACTCGTGGGACAAGCTGCACCGACTCAAGGCGGTCACCGGCGCCGGCGCGGCGACGTTCGTCTACGACGCCGACGGCACCCGGCTGCTGCGGACCTCGGGCGGCACGACGACGCTGTACCTCGACGGGATGGAGCTCGCCTCGACCGCCGCTGGTGGCACCACGACGGTCGCCGCGACGCGCTACTACGGCGGGTTCGCCGTGCGGACGGCGTCGAACGCCGTGCACGTCCTGCTGCGGAACCGGCAGAACTCGTCGTCGGTCGCGTACGACACCACGGCCGACGTGGCGACGTACCAGCGGTACACGCCGTACGGCTCCCGCCGCGGCGCCACGCCGCTCGCGCTCACCGACCGCCGCTTCCTCGACAAGACCGAGGACGCCAGCGGCCTCGTCGCGATGGGCGCGCGCTACTACGACCCCGGAATCGGCCGCTTCCTCAGCGTCGACCCGCTGGCCGACCTGAACGCCCCGCAGAGCCTGGCGTCGTACTCGTACTCCCTCGGGAACCCGGCCACGTTGGCGGACCCCAGCGGTCTCTCCGCGATCGATCCCGACGGCGCGGGCGGCGGCCCCGGCTGCGAGCACGACTGCGCGGATCCGGAGATCACGCACCAGATCATCTACGACTACACGATCGAGAGCATCGCCGCGGGCGTTCCCGTCGAGGACGAGGTCTTCGCCGCGGGCAACTTCTCGGAGCAGGAGCGCGAGCAGCTGCTGTGGGCCATGAACACCTCACCATGTTCGATCGCGACTGACCGCAGCGCCTGCGCCGGCAACTCCCATTTCATCTTCACGTGCCAGATGGGAGGGGAGTCCGACTGCGTCGCCCGCGGAGCGAGCGCGGCTAGTGCTGGCGCCTTCATGGCAGCAGGTGTCTTGACGGCGGCCGGCATCGCAGGGAGCAAGGCTGCCAATTCGGCCGGATCTTCTTTCGGCACGCGGGGGTCGGACCGTTGGGGGGCACAGACCCGTCTACGACTGAGCCGCGGTCTGCGTACCAGACTTGGTGATCCCTCTGGTGAGCGAGGCGCTCTGGGCAGCGGTCCGGGACTTCTGACCCGCAAACAGGCGGCGGACATGGCAAAGTGGAGCGGCTTCCGTCCCGTCGGGGGTTGGAGGATCAAGGGCCAACAGGTCTACACCGATGGTAGTCGCTACATCGTGCAAGATGTCGACATGCATCTTCGGGGGGCTATGTGGAAGATGGCGGAAAGCCCGCGCGCCCTGCTCACGAAGAACACTCGAATGGGGACCTATGACTTTGAGTTCAACAAGCTCGGGCCCTAGGCTGCATCACTACCGGATTGCCAAGTTCGACCCAGCAGCGTCAGCGGCTGAGCGCGCTTCTGAGTGGACTTCGATATCCGACGTCGGAAAACGCTTTGGTGACGAACTGCTGACACAGCAGGGTTACGAGAGTGTGGAGCAGAAGTACTTGCGTGCGGTCCAGGCGATGATGACGTCGTCGCGCGTTCAAGCGGTAGGCGTCAGCGAGGTGCTATGGACGTCGGAGGATAAAACTATTGCCGGGGTCGAGGACGGCGCGGTCTTGGCACCCGCGGCCGTGGTGGAGGTATGTCGAGCAGAGTTGCGCGAGGAACTCAGCTGCCACCTGGAGGCGCCGGACGGCTTCGCCATCGACGTGGGCTTCGATTTCTATCTCTACGTGACGAGTCCTATGCCGCTCGATGACGTCGTGGAAGCGATTCGCGCCATGGGTTTATTCGTGGAATATGGCATTCCATCTCCCTACCATATCGAATAGGCTGGCGGCTCAAAAGCGTGTTCGATAGTGCGTCCTTGCCTAGGAGGGACCTGCGTTGGTGACTTGTCTGGCCGGTCGCCGACTTCTTCGAGTCAGGACGGGTGACGCGATGGGTCTGGGCGCGCAGCACCATCCTCGACAACTTCCGAACGCGGGGGACCCTGACGTGATGCGCCGCCGAGGCGAGCTGTACCTGCCGCAGCACAAGGACGACCGGTCTCGGCTGGTGGCTGTGGTCGGAGGAAGCGTTCGAGGAGGCGTGGCGCCGCGGCGTCGCGTCCTCGTCCACGTCTCCTCGGCTACGCCGCCTGCCACTGGGGCCACGTCATGGCGCACGAGTCGTTCAAGGACAGAGCGCGCATCGTTAGACCTGAGACGGCAGGTGAAGGCGCATTGCCGCGTCGGTCAACTCGGCGACTTCGCTCGATCCGCATGACCGCGTCGCCCCCGAGCCGGCGCGATGTGCGCCACCGCCTCGTTGATGTGTTGAGCGGTCGCCGCAGCCGCGAAGAGGTCGCCGACTGGGCCGCTGAATGGGTGATGGAAGCCGAACCCGAGGTAGACGACGAGGTTGTATGGCACGGTTTGACCGAGCTTGCCGGGATGGATCTGACGGTTGCTCCCGACGTGTACTTGCACAGCGTCGATGACCTCCGCGCATGGCTTCGCAGGATCGAGGAGGCCGAGAGTTGAGTGACGCGGTCTCCAGGGTGCGCGCTCAGTCATGGAAGCGTCCAGATCGTCGTCGGCACCGCGGTGCGCGGGTGAGGAGTCGTTTCGATCTGGTCGTCTGCAATGTGCGATGGCGCAACGGCGTCGTGGAGAGAGACGGCCCTTGCTGGGCCGACATCACCTGATCGTGCGTCGGGCGCCGACTTCGGCACGAGGTGGCGCAGAGGGTGGGCCGTATCGGCCACTGGGAGTTCGAGGACCACCGGCCATAAGGGCGTGCCCGGCGCGTCGTTCCGGGCAACGCGGGCAGGATGCGGGCATGGCGAACCGCTTGGCCGACGAGACGAGCCCGTACCTGCTGCAGCACAAGGACAACCCGGTCGACTGGTGGCCGTGGACCGACGAGGCGTTCGCGGAGGCGCGCCGCCGCGGGGTGCCCGTCCTCCTCTCCGTCGGCTACGCCGCCTGTCATTGGTGTCATGTCATGGCGCACGAGTCGTTCGAGGACGAGGCCACGGCGAGCCTCATGAACGCGGGCTTCGTCTGCATCAAGGTCGACCGCGAGGAACGTCCCGACGTCGACGCGGTCTACATGGAGGCCACCCAGGCGCTGACGGGCCACGGGGGCTGGCCGATGACGGTGTTCGCGACGCCGGACGGTGACGCGTTCGTCTGCGGCACGTACTTCCCGCCGGAGCCGCGCCACGGCATGCCGTCGTTCCGGCAGGTGCTGGCGGCGGTCGCCGAGGCGTGGCGGGACCGGCGGGACGACGTCGTCGCGAGCGGCCGCGAGATCACCCGCCGCCTCTCCGAACGCGACGCGCGCGAGACGGGCACCGCCCCGCCGACAGCCGACGACCTCGACAGCGCCGCGCGCTCGCTCGCGGCGATCCACGACGGAAAGCGGGGCGGGTTCGGCGGCGCGCCGAAGTTCCCCCCGTCGATGGTGCTGGAGTTCCTGCTCCGCCACCACGCCCGCACCGGCGATGCGCAGTCGCTCGCCATGGTCGGGAAGACGGCCGAGGCGATGGCGCGCGGCGGCATGTACGACCAGCTCGCCGGCGGCTTCGCGCGCTACTCGGTCGACGCCGGCTGGGTGGTGCCGCACTTCGAGAAGATGCTGTACGACAACGCGCTCCTGCTCCGCGCCTACACGCACTGGTGGCGCGCCACGGGCGACCCGCTAGCCCGCCGCGTCGCGATCGAGACCGCGGACTTCATCGTCAGGGACCTCGGCACGCCCGAGGGCGGCTTCGCCTCGGCGCTCGACGCCGACTCGGAGGGCGAGGAGGGCCGCTACTACGTCTGGACGCCCGGTGACCTCGCGAAGGTCCTCGGCGACGACGACGGCGCCTGGGCCGCCCGCGTCTGGAACGTCACCGAGCAGGGCACGTTCGAGCACGGCCGCTCGGTTCTCCAAAGGCTCCAGGAGCCGGACGACGAGGCGCGGTACGAGCGCGTGCGCGCGACGCTGCTCGCCGCCCGCGCCGAGCGCGTACCCCCTGGTCGCGACGACAAGGTCGTCACCGCGTGGAACGGCCTCGCCATCGGCGCGCTGGCGGAGGCGGGCGCGCTGTTCGGGCGCCCCGACCTCATCGCCAAGGCCGAACGCGCCGCCGCCCTCCTCCGCGACCTGCACACGGCCGGGGGCGAACGCCTCCTGCGCACCTCGCGCGCGGGCAGGGCGGGCCGCAACGCGGGCGTCCTCGAGGACTACGGCGACCTCGCCGAGGGGCTGCTCGCGCTGTACTCGGTCACGGGCGATCCCGCGCACGTACGCCACGCCGGCGCGCTGCTCGACGTCGTCCTCGCGCACTTCGGCGACGGTGAGGGCGGATTCTACGACACCGCAGACGACGCCGAGGCACTGGTACGCCGCCCGCAGGACCCGACCGACAACGCGACGCCGGCCGGCTCCTCGGCTGCCGCGGGCGCGCTGCTCACGTACGCCGCCCTCACCGGCTCCGAGACGCACCGCACCGCCGCCGAGCGCGCGCTCGCGACGGTTGCGCCGCTGATGGCGCGGCACGCGCGGTTCGTCGGCCACGCGGCGGCGGTGGCCGAGGCGCTGCTCGCGGGCCCCGCCGAGATCGCCCTGGTCGGCGACGACACCGAGCTACGCCGGACGGCGTGGATGGCGACGTCGCCGGGCGCGGTGGTGGCGTTCGGCCCCCCGGAGGTCCCGCTGCTTGAGAACAGGCCCCTCGTCGACGGGAAGGCCGCCGCGTACGTCTGCCGCGGCTTCACCTGCGAGGCGCCCGTCACCACGCCGGAGCAGCTCAGAGCCCTCGTCGGCGGCCGTGAGGAATAGCCACGACGCCCGATGGCTTGCTGTGTAATCATGTAAGCACAGCAACGAGAACGGAGCGCCGACGTGATGGTGCAGATCGAGCACGAAGCCAGGTTCCGGCACGGCAGGCGCGGGCGCGGCCGGCCGCCGTGGGCCGGCGGGGGCGACGCGCCGCCGCCCGCGGACGACGCGGCGGGCTGGGTCGCCGGACGGCTGCCCGACGGCTGGTACGCCGGGGCGCCGGAGGTCACGGTCGACCGCGACGAGATCCTCGTCGTCGGCCCGCTGTCGCCGCCCGAGGCCGGCCACCCCGGGGCGGCGGAGGGCAGGATCGCGCGGTTCCGCGAGGAGACCCGCGAGCAGCGCATCGAGATCGCCCGCGAGGCCGACGCCCGCTATGGCCGCACGGTGTCGTGGGGGGCGACGGTGGGGGAGACGCGCGAGCTGTTCACGACGGCGAGCGTGCCGGTCATGACGCGGCTGCGGCAACCGGAACGTCGCGTTCTCGACACCCTCGTCGACGCCGGTGTCGCGCGCAGCCGCAGCGACGCGCTGGCGTGGTGCGTACGCCTCGTCGGCCAGCACCAGGAGGAGTGGATCGCGAGCCTGCGCGACGCGCTCGTGGCGGTCGAGGAGGCGCGGGCCAGGGGCCCGGAGGTCTGAGAACGGAACCCTGTCCGCGGGGGACAGGCTCGGATTACCATGAAAGAGAAGAGCCGTCGCTTCCCGGTCCTGCCCGGGGCGCGACGGCTCTTCTCGTTCCCGGTGCGCGAGGCCCAGCCCCCGCACACCGGCAGTGCGTACTACTCGGGCAGGCAGCCGGCCTGCACGAGGGCGGTCTCGTTCACGTGAACGTTGAGGTCGTAGCAGAAACGGGGGTCCGCCGACGCGGGGCCGGCGATCATGGCGACGGCACCGGCGAGGGTGGCGGCCGCGAGAACCTTCTTGAGCATCCTGCTGCTCCTTGGGGTTGCGAGGGGATCGGACACCCGTAACAACGGGGTCCCCGCGGAAACATCGCGCGGCGTTCGAAACTTTTTTCGGGGTACGTTCGGGCGATGAGAGCCACCGTGTTCCACGCCCCCGGCGACGTCCGGATCGAGACCGTTCCCGACCCCAGGATCGAGGCGCCGACCGACGCCGTCGTCCGGGTGACGTACGCCTGCATCTGCGGCTCGGACCTCTGGTTCTACCGCGGGATCAACGCCAACTGGGAGCGCGGCTGGCGTACCGGCCACGAGTTCATGGGCGTCGTCGAAGCGGTCGGCGCCGAGGTCACCACGGTCAAGGCAGGCGACGTCGTGCTGGCGCCGTTCTCGTTCTCGTGCGGGGCGTGCGAGTTCTGCCGCAAGGGCGTGCACACGTCGTGCGTGAACGGCGGCTACTGGGGCGGCGACGAGCACGACGGCGGCCAGGGCGAGGCGGTCCGGGTGCCGCGCGCCGACGGCACGCTGGTCGTCGTGCCCGAGTCGGTCTCGAACGACACCGCGCTGCTCCGCGCCGCCGTTCCCCTCACGGACGTCATGTCCACGGGGCACCACGCGGCGGTGTCGGCCGGCGTACGCCGCGGCGGCACGGTCGCGGTCGTCGGCGACGGCGCGGTGGGGCTCTGCGGCGTGCTCGCGGCGGCGCGGCTCGGCGCCGAGCGGATCTTCGCGCTCGGCCACCACGACGACCGGCTCCAGATCGCGAAGGCGTTCGGCGCCACGGACCTCGTCACGGCGCGCGGCGACGAGGCGATCGCGGCCGTGCTCGACGCGACGGACGGCGGCGCCGAGGCGGTGCTCGAGTGCGTCGGCGCGCAGTCGTCGATGGACCTCGCGATCGGCATCGCGCGGCCCGGCGGGATCGTCGGCTACGTCGGCGTGCCCGCCCAGGTCGAGGCGGTCGACGTACGCCGCATGTTCTCCAACAACATCGCGCTGCACGGCGGGGTCGCCCCGGCGCGCGCGTACATCCCCGAGCTGCTCGCCGACGTCGTCGCGGGCCGCCTCGACCCGTCGCCGGTGCTCGACATGACGGTCGGCCTCGACGGCGTACCCGAGGGGTACGCCGCCATGGACGGCCGGACCGCGACGAAGGTGCTGGTCTCGCTTACTTCGTGACGGGGTCGCTCGTGCCGGTGCACGTACGGCCGCAGGTCGGCGAGCCGCAGGCGGTGATCCGGTCGAGCGACAGCACGATGCAGACGTCGCCCTGCGTCTGGGCGCCGCCGTTGACCGCGCGCAGGTCGTCGTTGGTGAGCTCGCTGAGGACTTCCCTGGACAGGCGGAGAGTGCGCTTCACGAGGGGCTCCTTACTTCGTCAGCGGGTCGCTGGTGCCGGTGCAGTTGCGCCCGCAGGTGGGGACGCCGCACGTCGGGTCGAGCGAGAGCCGTACGCAGAGCTCGCCGTTGGTCTGGGCGCCGCCGCGGACCGCGCGCAGGTCGTCGGTGCCGAGTTCGCTGAGGACTTCCTTGGACAGCCGGAGAGTGCGCTTCACGAGGGGTCTCCCGAGGGTGGGTAGGGGCTCCGAGGGTACGCCCTGTAACGCATCGCACGTTTCGGCGGTCCTACCCGCGGAGAGAGAACTGTCTACCGCCGGTACACTCGGTGGTAACCCACCACGTCCCGGACAACGATGTCCGGTGTTGCTCTGGAGAGTCGATGACTTCCATTCCCGGCCTCGACCAGGCGCCCACCAAGCACGACGGGCTGATCCGCTGGGTCGGTGAGATCGCCGCGCTCACCCAGCCCGACCGGGTGGAGTGGTGCGACGGCTCGCAGGAGGAGTGGGACCGGCTCACGGAGCTGCTCGTCGGCAACGGCACGTTCACGCGCCTCGACGAGACCAAGCGCCCCAACTCGTTCTACGCCGCCTCCGACCCGAGCGACGTGGCTCGCGTCGAGGACCGCACGTTCATCTGCTCGGAGAAGCAGGAGGACGCGGGCCCCAACAACAACTGGTGCGACCCGGCGGAGATGCGCGCGACGCTCAAGGAGCTGTTCGAGGGCTGCATGCGCGGCCGCACGATGTACGTCGTGCCGTTCTGCATGGGCCCGCTCGGCTCGAAGATCAGCCAGCTCGGCGTGGAGATCACCGACAGCCCGTACGTCGTCGTCTCCATGCGGATCATGACCCGCATGGGCGCCGCCGCCCTCGAGCAGCTCGGCGACGACGGCTTCTTCGTCCCCGCCGTCCACTCGGTCGGCGCGCCGCTCGAGGCCGGCCAGGCCGACGTCGCGTGGCCGTGCAACACCACCAAGTACATCTCGCACTTCCCCGAGACCCGCGAGATCTGGTCGTACGGCTCCGGCTACGGCGGCAACGCCCTGCTCGGCAAGAAGTGCTTCGCCCTGCGCATCGCGTCGGTCATGGCGCGCGACGAGGGCTGGCTCGCCGAGCACATGCTCATCCTCAAGCTCACGCCGCCTGCCGGTGAGCCCCGCTACGTCGCGGCGGCGTTCCCCAGCGCCTGCGGCAAGACCAACCTCGCGATGCTCGTCCCGACGATCGAGGGCTGGACCGTCGAGACCGTCGGCGACGACATCGCGTGGATGCGCTTCGGCGAGGACGGGCGGCTCTACGCCATCAACCCGGAGGCCGGCTTCTTCGGCGTCGCGCCCGGCACCGGCGAGGAGACCAACCCCAACGCCATCCGTACGCTGCACTCCAACTGCATCTTCACCAACGTCGCCCGCACCGCCGACGGCGACGTGTGGTGGGAGGGCCTGACGGACGAGCCCCCGGCGGGCCTCACCGACTGGAAGGGCCGCGACTGGACGCCGGAGCTCGGCGAGCCCGCCGCGCACCCCAACGCCCGCTTCACCGCCCCTGCGTCGCAGTGCCCGACGATGGCCGCGGAGTGGGAGGACCCGAAGGGCGTGCCGATCTCGGCGATCCTCTTCGGTGGCCGCCGCGCCACCTCCGTTCCCCTCGTCACCGAGTCGCGCGACTGGCAGCACGGCGTGTTCCTCGGTTCCACGGTGTCGTCCGAGACGACCGCCGCGGCCGCGGGCGCGATCGGGCAGCTGCGCCGTGACCCGTTCGCGATGCTGCCGTTCTGCGGCTACAACATGGGCGACTACTTCGCGCACTGGCTCTCCATCGGCCGCGCGACGTCCCCCGAGAACCTGCCGCGCATCTACTACGTCAACTGGTTCCGCAAGGACGCCGACGGCCGCTGGCTCTGGCCCGGGTACGGCGAGAACAGCCGTGTCCTCAAGTGGATCGTCGAGCGTCTCGACGGCCAGGCGGAGGGCGTCGAGACGCCGATCGGCATCGTCCCTGCCAAGGACGCGCTCGACACCGCCGGCCTCGACATCAGCGGCGAGGACCTCGCCGTCCTGCTGTCGGTCGACACAGGGACGTGGCAGCAGGAGGCCGCGCTCATCCCCGGGCACTTCGAGCAGTTCGGCGACCACCTGCCCAAGGAGCTGTGGGCCGAGCACCAGGCCCTGCTCGACCGCCTGGAGTCGTAGCACCCGTTCCGCCTCGGAGCCCCTGGACCCTTCCGGTCCGGGGGCTCCGTGCGTAGCGTGCGAGGTCCCTACGACGCTCGGGGGAGCATCGATGACCGCACGCCGTACCGCCGCGTTCCTGCTCGCCGCCCTGGTCGCGCTCGCGGTGGCGTCGCCGGCCGCCGCCGGGCCGCGGGACCCGTACGAGATCGCCGACGCCGTGCTCACCGAGTGCGAGGTCGGCGAGTGCTTCGGCCTGTTCCCGCGGGACGGCCAGATCTGCCCGCGGCTCCAGCTGCTCGCGCCCGGCGCCGGACCGGTGGTCGTCAACAGCCAGGGCGACGTGTTCGTCGCCGGTGAGCCGTTCTGGGACTGCCCGCCGTACGACCTCTGGCCGACGGCGGACCCGGCGGGTGACCCGTGGGAGGACGTGTTCGCGCTGCTCGACACCGTGGACGGCATGGTGGGGGAGTGCGAGAAGGGCGGCTTCTGCGGTGCCCCTGTCGACGAGACGATCTGCGCGGCGTTCGCGGCGTTCGCGCCGGGTGCCGGCCCCGTGGCGATCACCCCGCAGGGCGACGTATTCCTGACGGGCGAGCTGTTCTGGGACTGTCCGCCGTACGGCCTGGACCCCTGACGACCGCTTGGCGTCAGAGACCGGTTTCGTGCTGGGCGGCGCGGGCGCGCGCCGGTATCGTCCCGGCTCCCAGCCGACCCGGGGGGTCCGACCACACGTGTCCCTACACACGACGCTCTCGCTTGCCCTGCTCACGGCCGTCGCCGTGCTGCCCGCCCCGTCGTACGCCGCCGACGGCCCCACCGGCACACCGTGCCGGCTCTACTCCGTCGCTCCGCAGGACGACCCCGACGTGTTCGCCGGCGTCCTGCTCGGCGGCCCGTACGCCGCCTCCGGCACGCTGACCTGCACCGTCCAGGTCGGCGCGCCCGCGCACAGCGGCCCCGACGACGTCGCGCGCTCGGCGACCGGCACCGGCGCGGTGCTCGTACCGCCGAGCCAGGTCGCCCCGCCGTGGACCGGCGCGCCGATGTACGTCTGCACGGAGTTCACGCCGACGGCCGCCCCGACCGTCTACTGGTCGGACGGCGCGTGGACCGACGACCCCGCGCAGCCGTGCGACCCGTACCGCGACTCGCTCGACACCTCGGCCGGCGTCGGGCAGGAGCTCGACGTCGTGCTCTGCCCGGTGCTCGCCGCGCTGCGCCCGGGGTTCGGACCCGTCGTCATCACGCCGAACGGCGACGTCTACGTCGCGGGCACGTTCGTGTGGGACTGCCCGCCGTACGGCGTCTAGGAGGGTTCTGCGAAACCCTGCCCTGCTACGCCGAGCCCAGCCGCCGACCGGCTTCGTTCTCGGTCGCCTGCGGGCAACAACCAGCCCGCAGGCTCCCTGCGGCCTTGCCGGATCGCCGCCTGGCTCTCGGCTCGCGACGGGCCGAGTTTCGCAGAACCCTCCTAGGACAGCCTGGCGTCGTTCGTCGCGCCTGCCGCGGGGGCGGGCGCGACGCTGGACCGCGGCGCCGTACGGACGAAGTGCTTGCTCAGCGTCTCCGTCTGGAACTGGTAGTTCGAGCCCGTCGCGCCGTACAGCTGGTCGGGCGGCTCCAGCATCGGCAGGAACACGAGCTTGCAGACGCGCTGCCCGTCCTCGACCTTGAACGGCACGTCGTGCGCGCGCACCTCCAGCGCCGCGCGGCTGCCCAGCCCGTCGGCCTCGCTGTGCCCGAAGCCGGGGTCGAAGAAGCCGGCGTAGTGGGTACGCAGCTCGCCGCTCGTCGGGTCGAACGCCGTCATCTCCGAGGCGTACGACGGCGGGATGCGGACGCCTTCGCGGCTGAGCAGCAGGTAGAACTCCTCGGGCTCGAGGATGACGCCGCCGCCGCGTTCGGGGACGACCGGCTCCCAGAAGTCCTGCGGGTCGTGCGCGCCGATCCTGGTGAGGTCGAGCAGCGCGCTGTTGCGCTTGGCCCGCCACCCCACGGAGCGGCGTCCCTTGTCCGGCAGCGCGAGGCTGAGGAAGAGGCCGTCGCGGTCGACGGGGAGCGACGCGGCGCCGACCTTGCGCTTGTTGAGCATGAGCAGCGGGTCGGTCTGGTGGATGCGCCGCAGCCGCGCCGCGGGGAGGAACGGCGTCGCGCCGGGCTGGCTCGTCAGCCGCAGCTGGTTGAGCCGCAGCCCCTGCTCGACGTACACCGTGAACGACCGCGACACGACCTCGAGGTACAGCCGCCCGCGGTACCCCGCGCTGACGTCGTCGAACTGGCTGCTGCCGTCGGTGATGAGCCGCGTGAAGATGTCGAGGCGGCCGGTGCTGCTCTTGGGGTTGGCGCGCGCGGACACCGTCTCCGGCAGCGCCAGCTCCTCGGCGAGCGGGATGAGGTACGGGCGGCCGCGTTCGAGGATGGCGCCGTTGCCCAGGGGGAGGGGCGGCCCCATCTTGAACGCCTCGAGCCGCTCCTCGACGCTCGCCGAGCCTGGGAGGAACGAGCAGCGCAGAGGGTACGCCTCCGTGCCGAGCCGCAGGTCGATGCTGGCCGGCTGGACCTGGTCGTCGTCGAGCGGCGGAGCGGTGATCCAGGAGCCGTACGCCTTGCGCAGCCACTGGGCGGGCAGGACGCCGGGCATCGCGGGACCGTGCAGCACGGGCACAGTGTCGCAGATCGCCGTCAGTCCGGGTCGGGCTCGATCCGGCGGGTCCAGCGGACGTTGTAGGGCCGCCAGCCGTACGTCCGCCAGTACGGCTCGGCGCTCATGTTCGTCAGCCGCCAGTCGGTCCACGTGACCGTGACGCCGCGCTCGCGGAGCAGCGCGAGGCCGTCCAGCGTCAGCGCGCGGCCGACGCCACGGCCGCGCGCCTCGGGCAGCACGGCCATGTGGCTGAGCGCGTACGTCCCCTCCGGCACGCACACCCGCGACGGCATCGGCTCCCACGACGCGAACCCCACGTCCACGCCGTCGAGCGACGCCACGCGGTACGTCGTGTGCGGCTCCGCGACGTCCTCGCGGAAGTCCTCGGTCAGCCCCTCGTAGTACGCCGCCGGGCGGGGCGACCACACCGGCGGGTCGGAGAGGTGCCGCGCGAGCGTGGGCAGCAGCGGGGCGATCGCGTCGACCTCGTCCGGGCCGACGTCGCGGATCGCGACGTGGGCGGGCGGCGGCTCGGCGGGCTGGTCGGCGAGCCGGGCCAGCGCGCAGACGTGC
This sequence comes from Frankiaceae bacterium, assembly GCA_035556555.1. Taxonomy (GTDB): domain Bacteria; phylum Actinomycetota; class Actinomycetes; order BP-191; family BP-191; genus BP-191. The sequence continues at coordinate 22,619 of DATMES010000038.1, read as the reverse complement.
TCGCGCCCGAACGCGAGGTTGCCGAACGCCTCCGCCCCCACCGGGTCGCCCTCCGGCGCGACGATCGCGTGCCGGCGGTGCTCTGCCTCCACCCACTCGCGTCCGATGGCGCGGTAGAGCCGGCGGTACGTCGCCGCGTCGCGCGCGGCGTGCCCGGTGTAGAGCGACCACGCGGCGTCGGCGTCGGCCTTGCCGATCAGGTAGCCGCCCTCCGCGACCCACCCGGTGTGCCCGTCGTCGAGCAGCTGCCCGATCTCGGCCGCCGCGTCGAACGGCGCGGCCAGCGGATGCTCCTGCGCGCGCGCCGCGAGCAGCGCCGCCGCCGCGGGCACGTCGGCGCGGGTGAAGCGGCGTACGTCCATGTCCGCAGGCTGCCGTAGGCTCCCTGCCAGGTGAAAGGGGTTTTCCGCTTGGGTGCCCGCGACCTCCTCTACGGGATCTACGAACGCCGCCTCGCGCGCCAGCTGCACGGCGCGCCCGTACCCCGGCACGTCGGCGTCATCGTCGACGGCAACCGGCGCTGGGCGCGTTCGGTCGGCGCGTCGACGCAGCACGGCCACAAGCGCGGCGCGGACCTCATCGACGACCTGCTGGAGTGGTGCGAGGACGCCGGCGTCGAGGTCGTCACGCTCTGGCTGCTCTCGACCGACAACCTGTCGCGGCCTGCGCACGAGCTGACGCCGTTGCTGGCGATCATCGAGAAGACCGTACGAGACCTCGCGGCGCCGCGGCACGACTGGCGCGTCAACCCGATGGGCTCGCTCGACCTGCTGCCCGACGACACCGCGCGGGTTCTCAAGGACGCCGCCGAGCAGACCGCGACCAAGCCCGGTCTCATCGTCAACGTCGCCGTCGGCTACGGCGGCCGCCGCGAGATCGCCGACGCCGTACGGTCCCTGCTCTCCGAGCACGCCGCGCGCGGGTCGAGCATCGAGGAGCTCGCGGCGACGCTCGACGTCGAGCACATCGCCGAGCACCTCTACACGCGCGGCCAGCCCGACCCCGACCTGCTCATCCGTACGTCCGGCGAGATCCGGCTGAGCGGGTTCCTGCTCTGGCAGAGCGCCCACTCGGAGTTCTACTTCTGCGACGCGTACTGGCCGGACTTCCGGCGCGTCGACTTCCTGCGCGCGCTGCGCGCGTACGCCCAGCGCCAACGCCGTTTCGGAGTGTGAGAGTTGAACGACCTCGTCCGTGAGTACGTCCTCCTCGGCCTGCGGTTCGACCGCCTCGTCGACGGCTTCGTCGACGCGTACACCGGCGACCCCGCGCTGAAGGCCCAGGTGCAGAACGAGCCCGTGCCCGACGCCGCGGCGCTGGCGCAGCGGGCTGTCGCGCTGCGGAACGACCTCGGGTCCAGCGGGCTGTCGGAGGAGCGGGCGGCGTTCCTCGACGGGCAGCTGCACGCGCTGTCCGTCAGCGGCCGCAAGCTGGCGGGCGAGCACGTCGGCTTCGTGGACGAGGTCGAGTCGTACTTCCAGGTCCGCATCGAGCCCGGCAGCGACGACGACTACGCCGCCGCGCACGCCGCGCTGGACGAGCTGCTGCCGGGCGATGGTCCACTGCTCGACCGGTACGTCGCGTGGCGCGAGCGGGAGGTCGTACCCCCCGACCGCCTGGAGGCCGCGGTGCAGGCCTTCTCGTCGGACCTGCGCGACAGGGTGCGGGCGTCGTACCCGCTCGACGAGCGCGAGACCGTCGAGTACCAGGTCGTCACCGACAAGCCGTGGAGCGGCTTCAACTACTACCTCGGCGACTACCGCTCGCGGGTCGCGATCAACGCCGACCTGCCGATGCGGAAGTCGGACCTGCCCAAGCTCGTCGCGCACGAGTCGTACCCCGGGCACCACACCGAGCACTGCCGCAAGGAACGTCTCCTCGTCACCGGCGGCGGGCACGCGGAGCACACGGTGTTCCTCGTCAACACGCCCGAGTGCCTCATGGCCGAGGGGCTCGCGGACCTCGGCGTACGGATCGCGGTCGGCCGCGAGTGGGGCGCGTGGGCGCAGGAGATCTACGCCGACCTCGGCATCGCGTTCGACGGGGCGCTCGCCCAAGCAGTGGGCCGCGCCGCCGCGCCGCTGAACTCCGTACGCCAGGACGCCGCGATCCTGCTGCACGACCGCGGCGCGACCGAGGACGAGGCCGTCGCGCACCTCGTCCGGTGGGGGCTCGTGTCGGAGGAGCGCGCGCGGAAGTCGCTGGCGTTCTTCACCGACCCGCTGTGGCGGGCGTACACGTCGACCTACGTGGAGGGCTACGTGCTGCTGGGCAAGTGGCTGGAGGCAGGGGATCCGGCGGAGCAGTTCCGGCGGCTGCTGGACGAGCCGCTCACGCCCGCTCAGGTGCGGAAGGCGGTGGCGGCGTGAACCCCAAGGACCTGCTCTTCAAGGGGATCAACGCGTTCCACCCCGCGCTGCTGAAGCTGACCGGCGGGCGGGTCGGCAGGTCGCTCGGCGGGATGCCCGTGGTGCTTCTCGAGACCGTGGGGCGCAAGTCGGGCGAGCCCCGGCAGACCCCGCTGACCGCGCCGGTCGTCGACGGGGAGACCGTGGTGCTCGTGGCGTCGTACGGCGGCGACTCCCGCCATCCCGCCTGGTACCACAACCTCTGCGCCCAGCCCGAGGTCGCGATCACCATGAACGGCGTTCGCCGCGAGATGCGCGCGCGCACCGCGACGGCCGAGGAGAAGGCCGACCTGTGGCCGCGCATCGTGAGGTCGTACCGCGGCTACGCCGGCTACCAGAAGCGCACCGACCGCGACATCCCCGTCGTCCTGCTCACCCCGCGCTGAGGTCCCGCCCGCACTCGTTCTTTGAAGATCACCACGCGTGAGACCGGCGCCTGAACCGCAAGGTACGAGCGCCGGCCGACCGCGAAGCCCTACGTGCGGCGGTACGACAGGATCGCGTGCAGCACCTGGCCGCCGGCGATCGTCACGCCGTAGTCCTGCAGGCCCTCGACGTGGTCGTTCTCCTCGGTGGGCGTCGGGAGGATGGCGCCGAAGATCGACACCTTCCCCTTGCCGTACGGGATCGACCCGAGCGCCGTGAACGCCGCGTCGCCCTCGCCGACTGTGCCGACGGTCGTGCCCTTCAGCCGCGTCCACTCGGCCTGCGTGACGCCGTAGTGCGGCGCCTCGTTCTTCGGCGCGAAGCCGAGCGGGACCTCGTAGTACGTCTGCGACGCGGACTCCATCAGCGACTTCTCCCACGCGTGGGTGCGGTCGCCGAAGTCGATGTGGCCGGCGTTGGTGTTGACCGACTTGATCGCGCCGTCGCCGCTCGCGCCGAAGTACTTCACGAACGGCACCGCCGCGTCGGTGAGCAGCAGCTGCCCGCCGCCGCGCACGAACGACTGCAGCGCCCGCCGGTACGCCGTCGCGCTCACGGCGCGCTTCTTCGCGTCCGGCGGCAGTGCCACGTCGGCGAGGACGAGCGTGTCGTAGCGCGAGAGCTTCGCGCGGCCCGACGCGATGTCGGCGGTGTTCAACGGAGCGACGGTACGGCCCGACGCGCGGCGCAGGTCGTCGAAGTAGCGCATCCGCGTGACGCTGTAGCGCTTCGGCCGGTCGCCGGGCTCGGGCTTGTAGCCGAGGCCGTCGGCGGAGGTGACGCGGCGCGGGTCGTACGCGTACGCGACCTTGCCGAGGTCGAGCGTCGGGCGCACCTTGTCGGTGATGTGCACCTCGACCATGAGCGACTCGATGATGCCCTGGACGCCGGCGACGTGCGCCTGCTCCAGCGGGGCGACCCAGGCGTTCATGGGAACGGTGTGCGAGAGGAAGTTCTCGGCGTCGATCTCCAGCGCGCCGAACTCCTGCGCGAACCAGTCGCCCATGAAGCCGCCGTCGTCGTAGCCGACGACGTCGTAGCCCGTCGCGGCGTCGGACGGCGCCTGCACGCCGAGCGCGTCGGTGGCGAGGCCGAGCGCGACGTTCTGCTCGGTGAACTTCCGCTCGACCGTCTTGATCATGTTCTTGGCGAGCTGGAGCTCCTGGGCCTGCTTCTTCGGGCCCCACTGGCCGGCGGGCCACATGAGGTCGGCGTACGCCGCGTTGGCCGACGTGAGCTCGCCGTGGATGTCGCTGGCGCCGTGGATGCGGCCGAGCTTGCGGGCGAGCGCCACCCAGCCGCGCGACTCGGGGTCGGAGAGCGGGGTGGCGTTGCGGTTGGTCCAGCCCTTGGTCGGGAACTCGCGGTTGAGGTCGGTGCCCTTCGCGTTGCCGCGCTCGAACACGCCGCCGAGGTCGCCGGCCGCCCAGCCGTCGACGTTGGGGACGCCGAGCCACAGCTCGGTCTTGGCGAGCAGGGTGTCGAGCGGCATGGCGGTGTTGCCGGAGTAGAGCTTGTGCTTGCGGTCGCCCTTCCACCAGCGGGCGAGGTTCTCGGCGTAGCGGAGGCCGCCCTCGCGCCCGGCCGGCTCGTTGCCGTGGACGGACAGCGAGACCATGACGATCTTCTTGCCCTTGCGCGGCTTCGACTCGTCGGTGATGCGGATGACGGGGATCTGCCGCTTGCCGGCGGAGACGTACGCCTTGTTGCCGAGCCACTGCGCCAGGCTGCGCACCTCGATCGCGCCCGGCGCGATCTTCTCGATCGCCTCCAGGGCGGGCCAGGCCTCGCTGCCGTACTGGATGAACGTCCCCGACAGCAGCGGGTCGGCGATGACGCGGCCGCCGCACGCCTCCTGCGGCGTGGTGCCGGTGCAGGTGGGGGCGGCGTTCACCGGCACGGCGAACGACGCGGCGAGCGCGAGCACGGCGAAGAGGGGGGTGGGACGCATGTCTGATTCCTTCCGCGCAGGGGGCCGCACTCCTGCTACGCGCCGGTCACGCGCCCGTTACGTCCCGGTCCGTCCCCCGATCCCGGGGTCTGGCGTGTCGCTACGGGGACACGCCCGGAACGCGCCGTACCGTCAACGACGGCGACCTCGGCAACCGCCGGAGCCGCCCTCGGGAGGCCCCGTTGCCCATCGGCGAGAGGGCCGGCGCCCGGCCCGCCGCGGGCCGAGCCCGGAACCGTTCTCAGTCAGGGACGCGCGCCAGTGCGGCCCGTAGAGGATCTCCGATGCGCCACTCCTACGTGATCGACACCAGCGTCCTGCTGTCCGACCCGTCGGCGGTCTACCGGTTCGCCGAGCACGAGGTCGTCCTGCCCCTCGTCGTCATCGGCGAGCTCGAGGACAAGCGGGCGCACCCCGAGCTGGGGTACTTCGCCCGCGCGGCGCTGCGGCTCCTCGACGACCTCAGGGTCACGCACGGCCGCCTCGACCAGCCGATGCCGCTGAACGACCTCGGCGGGACCCTGCACGTCGAGCTCAACCACAGCGACCCGTCGGTGCTGCCCGCGGGTTTCCGCGCCGACGGCAACGACCACCGCATCCTCGCCGTCGCCCTCAACCTCGCCGCCGAGGGCAGCGCCGTCACGCTCGTCTCCAAGGACCTCCCGCTGCGCGTCAAGGCCGCGAGCGTCGGCATCACCGCCGACGAGTACCGCGCCGAGCTGGCGGTCGACGCCGGCTGGACCGGCATGGCCGAGGTCGAGGTCTCCTCCGACGTCATCGACGCGCTGTACGCCGCCGACTCGGTCGACGTGGAGGAGGCGCGCGAGCTGCCCTGCCACACCGGCCTGGTGCTCGTCGGAGACCGCTCGCACGCGCTGGGCCGCGTGCTGCCCGACAAGTCCGTACGCCTCATCCGCGGCGACCGCGACGCGTTCGGCCTGCACGGCCGCAGCGCCGAGCAGCGCATCGCGCTCGACCTCCTGCTCGACCCCGACGTCGGCATCGTGTCGCTCGGCGGTCGCGCGGGCACCGGCAAGTCCGCGCTCGCGCTCTGCGCCGGCCTGGAGGCGGTACTCGAACGCCGCGCGCACAAGCGGGTCGTCGTCTTCCGCCCGCTGTACGCCGTCGGCGGCCAGGACCTCGGGTACCTCCCCGGCGACGCCGGCGACAAGATGGCGCCGTGGGCGCAGGCCGTCTACGACACCCTCGGCGCGCTCGTCGCCGAGGAGGTCATCGACGAGATCGTGCACCGCGAGCTGCTCGAGGTGCTGCCGCTGACGCACATCCGCGGGCGTTCGCTGCACGACTCGTTCGTCATCGTCGACGAGGCGCAGTCGCTCGAACGCGGCGTGCTCCTCACCGTCCTCTCGCGCATCGGCGCCGGCTCGAAGGTCGTCCTCACCCACGACGTCGCGCAGCGCGACAACCTCCGCGTCGGCCGCCACGACGGCGTCGCGGCGGTCATCGAGGCGTTGAAGGGGCACCCGCTGTTCGCGCACGTGACGCTGACGCGCTCGGAGCGTTCGCCGATCGCGGCGCTGGTGACGGAGCTGCTGGAGGACGTCCCGCTGTAGGAGCAGACGCTTTTGCGTGATCTTGGCAACGTTTGTGCAAGCCGGGCGCCACGAACGTCGCCAAGATCACGATGTCGCGGCGATATTCGCGTGGATCACGGGGCGCGGTCCTCGATAGGGTCGCGCCTCGTGGCCGACGACACGACACCGCGCAAGCCAGCCAAGAGAGCACCCGCGAAGAAGGCGCCGGCCAAGAAGGCTCCGGCGCGCAGGCCCGCGGCCAAGCCGGCTCCCGCCTCCCCGCCCCCTCCTCCGATCGACACGCGGCCGCTCGCCATCGAGGTGCGCGGGCTGAAGAAGTCGTTCAAGGGCGGCGTGGACGCCGTCAACGGCGTCGACCTCGAGGTCCGCGAGGGGGAGGTGTTCGGCTTCCTCGGCCCGAACGGCGCCGGCAAGACGACGACCGTACGGATGCTCTGCACGCTCCTCCCCGTCTCCGGCGGCGAGGCGAAGGTGGCCGGGCACGACGTGAGCCGCGACGCGGCGCGCGTCCGGCGGGCCATCGGCGTGGCGTTGCAGGAGATCGGCCTCGACCCGCTGCAGACCGCGCGGGAGCTCCTGACGCTGCAGTGCGGGATGTACGGCATGGACAACGCCCGCGCCGCCGCGCGCGCCACCGAGCTGCTCGACCTCGTCGGCCTGACCGAGGCCGCGGACCGGCGGACGAAGACGTTCTCCGGCGGCATGAAGCGCAGGCTCGACCTCGCCGCCGCGCTGGTGCACTCGCCGTCGGTGCTGTTCCTCGACGAGCCGACCACGGGTCTCGACCCGGCGTCGCGCGTGACGGTCTGGGACGAGGTACGCCGCATCAACGACTCCGGCACGACGGTCTTCCTCACGACGCAGTACCTGGAGGAGGCCGACCAGCTCTGCGACCGGCTGGCGATCATCGACCACGGCCGCATCGTCGCGGCCGGCACGCCCGCCGAGCTGAAGTCGGCGATGGGTCACGACGTCGTGACCATCACCGTGACCGAGGCCGACCGCGACGCCGCGCGGGCCGCCGTCGAGCGGCTGCCCGGCCTGCAGCAGGTCGTCGAGGAACGCGACGCGCTCGCGCTCTACGTCGAGAACGGCGCCGAGTCGATCCCCGCGCTCGTCCGCCTGCTCGACAAGGCCGGCGTCACCGCCAACGCCATCTCCGTCGCCCGGCCGACGCTGGACGACGTGTTCCTCAAGGCGACGGGCCGCCGGCTCGAGGGCGACGAGACGACCGAGGAGGCCACCGCATGAGACATACCCCACGACGCTGCTCACTGCGTTCGCACCGCCGCGGGGGCCCCGAGTGAGGGTCCTCTGGCTGCTCACCAAGCGGGCGGTGCGCGAGGGCGTGCGGACCCCCGAGGCGACGGTGCCGCTGCTGTTCATCCCTGTGTTCTTCCTCGTGGTCAACGTCGGCCAGCTCGGTGACCAGTTCGACGGCGCGCCGTTCCTCAACGGGCAGAGCTACGCGGCGTTCCAGCTGCCCGTCTCGCTGATCTTCGCGGTCATCGGCATCGGCAGCGGCCTCGCGATGGTCGCCGAGATCGAGAACGGCTACTTCGACAAGTTCCTCGTCGCGCCGATCCCGCGCGTCACGATCCTGCTCGGGCGGCTCGGCGCCGACTTCATCCGCAACCTGATCACCGGCAGCGTCGTGCTGATCATCGGCTTCGGGCTGGGCGTCCGGATGGCGTCGGGCCTCCTCGGCGCCGTCGTGCTGATCCTGCTCTGCGCGTTCTTCGGCGTGGCGTACGGCAGCAGCGCCATCCTCATCGCGCTCAAGACCGGCAACACCCAGGCGGTCAACCTCGCGTCGCTCGTGTTCTTCCCGCTGCTGTTCCTCTCGCCCAACGCGGTGCCCCGCGAGGACATGCAGAGCTGGCTGGAGACGGCGGCGGCGTTCAACCCGGTGACGTACGTCCTCGAAGGCACCCGCTCGCTCGTCATCGACGGCTGGGACCCCGACCGGCTCGTCGCCTGCGTGCTCGTGACGCTCGCGACGGCGGTCGTGCTGCTCGGCCTGTCGGTGCGGGCGATGCGCGACTACGGCTCCTCCTAGCGGGTTCTGCGAAACCCTGCCCTGCTACGCCGAGCCCAGCCGCCGACCGGCTTCGTTCTCGGTCGCCTGCGGCGACAACCAGCCCGCAGGCCCCCTGCGGCCTTGCCGGATCCCCGCCTGGCTCTCGGCTCGTGACGGGCCGAGTTTCGCAGAACCCTCGTAGGCAGGAGGCGGGCGTGGCGCCGCCGAAGCGCTGTCCATGCGCCGTCGCCGCCTGCTCGCCGCCACCGTCGTCACCGCCGCCGTCGCGGCCGTTCTCGCGGCGCCCGCCGTCGCCGCGAAGAAGCCGCCGGTCGGCTTCGGCAAGCCGGTCCGCGTCGACAAGGAGCTGGGCGGCAGCGAGGGCTTCGTGTTCTACAGCGCGCGGCACAAGCGGCTCGTCTACACCGCGCACCTCGGCACCACGCTGCTGCTCCGCGACGGCCTGACCGACGCGCCGGTGGGCACCGCCGGCTTCGCCTCGACGTACCGCAACCAGGTCCCGCTGTGGACCTCCGACGACCTCGGCAAGACGTGGAAGCGCGTCGACATGGCGGGCGGCTTCTTCGCCAACCCCGCGGCGTCCAACGGCTTCTCCGACCCGGACCTCACCGAGGACGCCAGCGGCCGCGTCTACGGCACCGGCATCAACCTCGCCAACGACGCGCTGTTCTCCTCGACCGACGGCGGCAAGACCTGGCTGACCGGTACGCCGCAGTGCCACGACGGCGACCGCCCGTGGCTCGCCGGCGGCGCGGAGGACGAGGTGTTCGTCGCGACCAACTCGACGCCGCAGGGACCCATCGTCGTGCGCAGCACCGACGGCGGGCTGACCTGCTCGACGGCGTACGCGACCCGCCGCGGCTCGGGCTGGACCGGCTACGGCAAGATCTTCTACGACCGCAGGACCGACACGCTGTTCCAGCCCGCGGTGTTCGGCAACAACGGTCTCGGCCTCGCGAAGCTCGAGGGTGCGTCGAAGAAGTTCGACTCCGGCACGCCCGGCTCGTTCAGCGCCGTCGAGGTCGTGGACGACACGTCGTTCAACACGTTCTGGCGCGCGGTCATGGCCCGCGACTCGGCCGGCGGCATCTACCTCGTCTGGTCCACCGACAAGCGCGGCGACGGCACCGGAGGCTGCGACGGCGCCCGTACGCCGCGCGCCAACGAGGTCATGATGGTCCACTCCGCGGACGGCGGCCGCCGCTGGTCCAAGCCGCAGGTCGTCGCGCGTACGGGCACGACGCTGCTGCAGCCTTGGGTCGTCGCGGGCAGCCGCGGCAACGTCGCCGTCGGGTGGTTCCAGTACGACTCCGTCGTCGACCCCAACTGTGCCCCCGACAAGGCCAAGGTCAACGTCAAGACGGCGTTCCTGTACGGCGTCGGCGGCCGGTCCTCGAAGAAGTACACGGTCGACGCCGTCGGCGCGCCCGTGCACCTCGGCGCGATCTGCGACCACGGCACGACGTGCGTCGCGACGGGCGAGGACCGCCGGCTCGGCGAGTTCTTCACGCTGGCGCTCGACGGGACCGGCTGCGTGATGGTCGCGACCGGCGACACCCGCGACAAGGACCCGGTGACCGGCGGCGAGCTGCCGACGGCGCGGCCGCTGTTCGTCCGTCAGGCGCGCGGCCCGTCGCTGACCGGCAAGACCTGCCGTTAGGCCCCTGGCCGCCGCGTCATCGCCAGCACGTCGAGCGCCTCGTCGAGCTGCTGCTCGGTGAGCTTCCCCGGTACGTGCCCGCGGTCGAGCACGACCTGGCGGATCGTCTTGTTCTCGGCCAGCGCCTGCTTCGCGACCTTCGCCGCCTCCTCGTAGCCGAGGTACTTGTTGAGCGGCGTGACGATCGACGGCGACGACTCGGCGTAGAAGCGGCATCGCTCCTCGTCGGCCTCGATGCCGTCGACCGTCTTGTCGGCGAGCAGCCTGCTGATGTTGGCGAGGAGGCGGATCGACTCGAGGACGTTGCGCGCGATGACCGGCAGGTTGACGTTGAGCTCGAAGTTGCCGGCCGCCCCGCCGAACGCCACCGCGGCGTCGTTGCCGACGACCTGCGCGACGACCTGGTGGACCGCCTCCGGGATCACCGGGTTGACCTTGCCGGGCATGATCGACGATCCGGGCTGGAGGTCGGGGATACGGATCTCGCCGAGTCCCGCGCGCGGGCCGCTGCCCATCCAGCGCAGGTCGTTGGCGATCTTGTTGAGGCTGACGGCGATGACCCGCAGCACGCCCGACGCCTCGACCAGCGCGTCGCGCGAGGCCTGCGCCTCGAAGTGGTCGCGCGCCTCGGTGAGCGGCAGGTCGAGCTCGTTCGCCAGCCTGCCGATCACGTTGGCCGCGAAGCCCGGCGGCGTGTTGATGCCGGTGCCGACGGCGGTGCCGCCGAGCGGCAGCTCGCCGACGCGGGGGAGCGCGGCGTCGAGACGTTCGGCGCCCATGCGGATCGCGGCGGCGTACCCCCCGAACTCCTGCCCGAGCGTCACCGGCGTCGCGTCCATGAGGTGCGTACGGCCGCTCTTGACGACGTCCGCGAACTCCTCGGCCTTGTGCTCCAGCGACTCCGCGAGGTGGGCGAGCGCGGGCTTGAGGTCGCGCACGATCGCCTTCGTCGTGGCGAGGTGGATGGCGCTGGGGAAGACGTCGTTGGACGACTGGCTGGCATTGACGTGGTCGTTGGGGTGGACCTCGCGACCGAGGGCGCGAGTCGCGAGGGTGGCGACGACCTCGTTCGTGTTCATGTTCGACGACGTGCCGGAGCCGGTCTGGAACACGTCGATCGGGAACTCCCCGACGTGCCCGCCCTCGGCGACCTCCGTGGCCGCTGCCGCGACGGCGTCCGCGATGTCGCGGTCGAGCACGCCGAGGTCGGCGTTGGCGAGCGCGGCGGCCCACTTGATCGCGCCGAGCGCGCGGATCAGCGCCGGGTCGATCGGCTGCCCGGAGACGGGGAAGTTCTCGACGGCGCGCTGCGTCTGCGCCCGCCAGAGCGCGTCGGCGGGGACACGTACCTCGCCCATGGAGTCGTGCTCGATGCGGTAGTCCATGCGTCGTGTCTACCCCACCCGCGCGAGCAGCTCGACGACGACGCGTTCGGGAGTCGCCATCGGGCGTTGCAGTGCCTCGACGACCTCCCAGCCGTAGCGGACCAGCGCCTCGGCGCGTTCGATGTGCGCGGCGACGCCGCCGGGGTGCACGTCGGTGACGAGCGCGCGCGGCCGCGCGAGGCCGTACCAGCAGACGTCCACGACGTGGCGGCCCGCCTCGTAGCCCGTCACGACGTCGGCTCCCGCGCGCCGCAGCTCGGCGGCGAGTGCCATGCCCCACCGCGAGACGGCGCGGTCGCGCGGGCGGCCCGGCGGGTGATTGGCCTGCGCGAGGTACGCCGCGAGCAGGCCGCGCTCAGGCGGGTCCGCGGAGTGCAGCACCGTCGTCTCCATCCGCGCGCGCGTCGTCAGCACCGCGAACAGGTGCCGGTCCTCGACGAACCGCCACGACGCCGCCTTCTCGCCCGGCGCGACGCCGAGGGAGACGATCACGTCGTCGCGCTCGTTCCCCTGGAACGCGTGCACAGTGCCGACCCGCAGGTTCAGCGCGGCGAGCTCGTCGGCGGTGAACGCCCTGAGCACGGCCGCCTCCAGCGCGTCCGCCTGCGCGCGGAACGGCGTCAGGACACCGACGCTGGGCACGCCGGCGGCGAGGCGTTCGCGCAGCAGCTCGACCACCCTGTCGACCTCGGCAGGAACGACGCCGTGCGCGGCGCGACGGCCGTCCAGTCGTTCGGCGTGGATGCAGTCGACCGACTCGGTCACGGGGGAGCGCCGTGCCACGGCGAACGTGCCGCCGTAGACCTGCTTCGCGACGAGCTCGACGAGGTGCGGGCGCGACCGGTGGTGCTCGTCCAGGTTCAGCACGGGGGCGACCGCGGCGGCGACGTCGAACGCGCTGTTGCGGCGTACGTCGAGCAGCGCGGCGAGCAGCGGGTCCGCCTCGACGCCGTGCCCGGCGAGGGTGCTGCCGAGTTCCTCGTCGCCGAGGAACGACACGTGCCGCAGCTGTTTCGGGTCGCCGACGACGACGGCGCGGCGGGCGCGCAGCAGCGCGGGCGCGGCGAGCGCCTGGTCGATCGACGACGCCTCGTCGAGGACGACGAGGTCGAACAGCGCCGCGACCGGAGGGAGCAGGTCGTCGATGTCGGGCAGTGAGCCGACCCAGACCGGCAGCGCCTTCGTCAGCGTCCTGTCCAGCCGCGCGAGCTGCTGGCGCCGCGGCCCGCGGCTGCTGCGCAACGCCGTCGCCAGCGCGGCGACCGACGCACGCGCACGCGCGTCGAGCCGCGCGTCGGAGTGCGCGAGGGCGGCGTGCCACCGCCCGGCGTGGGCACGCACGACCTCGTCCATCGCGACGACCGCGGCGTAGTCGCCAGTGGGGGGCAGCGGCGCGCCGCCGACCTCGGCCGCGGCGGCGTCGGCGAGCCCCGCGAGGCGGCGTACGGCAGCGAGCTCGTCCAGCGGGGTGTCCGGCGCGGCGCCCGCGGCCTCGCGCACCTTCGCCTCGCGCCGCTTGCGCCGCCACCGGGCGCGCTGCGCGCGCTGGAACAGCCGGTCGTACGCCGCGAGGTCCGCCCCGGGACCGAACAGCCCGGGGGCCTTGTCCCGCATGGCCGTCAGCCGTTCGTCGCCGACGACGAGCAGGTGCGCGTAGAGCCGGTCGGCCAGTGCACCGCGCAGGTCGTCGCGCTGCCTCGCGATGGTGTCGCGGGCGTACGACGCGGAGTTGACCTCGCGGCGCGAGACGCCGAACACCCCGCCGGCGAGCCGCTGCGCGAGCGCCTGCCTGCGCTCGCTGGAGCCGAACACCACAGGCTCCGGTCCCGCCCCGCGGTCCAGCAGGTCGAGCAGCGCGTCGACCGCGGCATCGGTCCGCGCCGCGACGAGCACCGTCTCGCCGCGCGCCAGCGCGTCGCACGCGATGGCTACGACGGTCTGTGACTTGCCGGTGCCCGGTGCGCCGGACACGACGCTGACCCCGGCGGACCTGCTGGCCTCGACGGCGCGGCGCTGCGAGGCGTTGAGCGCGAACGGCGACTCGTAGAAGCGCGGCGGCATCGGCACCGACGTGTCGAGCCCGCCGTACACGGCGGCGAACGCCGTCTCCTCCAGCCGCTGCCGCGTCGCCCACTCGCGCAGCGAGATGCCGCGCCTGCTGGGGACGGCGTCGCGCAGCGCGTAGACGCCGACGGCGGGGGAGACGGCCAGCCCGGGACCCCGGTAGCGGTCCGGCCTGGTCTGAGGCAGCAGTGCCTCGGCGACCTCGAGGCCGGCCGCCCTCGCGGCGGCGACCGCCCACTCGTGGAGCTCCGGCGTCCATGCCGGGGCCGTCAGGTCGAGTGCCTCCTCGAGCCGCCGGCGTTCGTCGCCGTCGGGGATGAGCGGCGACAGCTCGACGTCGCCGACGGCGTCGAGCCAGGGCCGGATGATGGGGCCGCGCCGGACGCGGACCGGGACGGTGACGAGCGGCTGCATCACTTTCCGCGTCCGGCCCCCGACCGTCGTCCTGCCGGTGACGAACACCCACCCTGCCCGCAACGCGTTGCCGTCGGCGCGGACCTGGTCGATCGCGGCGAGGCGTTCGGCAGCAGCGGCGTCGAGCGGTGTGCGCGGCCCCTCGTCCGGCCCGAACAGCGTCAGCGCCGTCTGCGGCAGCCAGCTCAGGTGCTCCTGCGCGAGCGGGATCGCGTCGCCGCGGTCTCCGCTGGGCACCAGGTCCGCGAGCGCCAGCAGGGCGGCGCGGGCGCGTGGCGCGGGGTCGGGCAGCTGCACGCGGGCGAGGCTATCTGCCGGGCGCGCCGATCGTGAGCGTCACCGGCGTCGCGGTCTCGGCGAAGAAGTCGTTGCCCTTGTCGTCCACCACGACGAACGCGGGGAAGTCGTGCACCTCGATGCGCCACACGGCTTCCATGCCGAGCTCGGGGTACTCCAGCACCTCGACCTTCGTGATGCAGTCCTGCGCGAGCCGCGCGGCCGGCCCGCCGATGGAGCCGAGGTAGAAGCCGCCGTGCTTCTGGCAGGCGTCGGTGACGGCCTTCGAGCGGTTGCCCTTGGCGAGCATGACGAACGAGCCGCCCGCCGCCTGGAACTGGTCGACGTACGAGTCCATGCGGCCCGCCGTCGTCGGCCCGAAGGAGCCGGACGCATACCCTTCGGGCGTCTTGGCGGGGCCGGCGTAGTAGACGCACATGTCACGGAGGTACGACGGCATCGGCTCGCCGGCGTCGAGGCGTTCCTTGATCTTCGCGTGCGCGATGTCGCGCGCCACGACCATCGGCCCCGTCAGCGAGAGCCGCGTCTTCACCGGCAGCGCCGACAGCGTCGCGCGGATCTCCGCCATCGGCCGCGTGAGGTCGATCTCCACGACGTCGTCGGACAGGTGCTCGTCGGTCGCCTCGGGGAGGTAGTGCGCGGGGTCGCGTTCGAGCTCCTCGAGGAACACGCCCTCGCGCGTGATCTTGCCGACGGCCTGCCGGTCGGCGCTGCACGACACCGCGATCGCGACGGGGCAGGACGCGCCGTGCCGGGGGAGCCGTACGACGCGCACGTCGTGGCAGAAGTACTTGCCGCCGAACTGCGCGCCGATGCCCATCTGCCGCGTCAGCTCCAGCACCTGCGCCTCGAGCTCGATGTCGCGGAACGCGTGCCCGCTCGCGCTGCCCGCCAGCGGCAGCGTGTCGAGGTAGCGCGCGGAGGCGTACTTCGCGGTCTTCAGCGCGTACTCCGCGGACGTGCCGCCGACGACGATCGCGAGGTGGTACGGCGGGCACGCCGCGGTGCCGAGCGAGCGGATCTTCTCGTCGAGGAACCGCAGCATCGCGGTCGGGTTGAGGACCGCCTTGGTCTCCTGGAACAGGTAGCTCTTGTTCGCGCTGCCGCCGCCCTTGGCCATGAAGAGGAACGAGTACGCGTCGCCGTCGGTCGCGTACAGCTCCACCTGCGCGGGGAGGTTGGAGCCGGTGTTCTTCTCGTCCCACATCGTCAGCGGCGCGAGCTGCGAGTAGCGCAGGTTCAGCGTCGTGTACGCGTCGTAGACACCGCGGCTGATGTGCTCCTCGTCGCGGCCGCGCGTGAGGACGTTCTGACCCCGCTTGCCCATGACGATCGCGGTGCCGGTGTCCTGGCACATCGGGAGGATGCCGCCGGCCGCGATGTTGGCGTTCTTGAGCAGGTCGAGCGCGACGAAGCGGTCGTTGGGCGACGCCTCAGGGTCGTCGAGGATGTTCCTGAGCTGCTGGAGGTGGCCCGGGCGGAGCAGGTGGGCGATGTCGCGCATGGCAGTCTCGGTCAGCAGGCGCAGCGCGTCGGGCTCCACGACGAGGAAGTCGCGTCCCGCCGCGCTCTCCACCGACACGCCGTCGGTGGTGAGGAGGCGGTACGGCGTGTCCGCCGGCCCCAGCGGCAGCAGGTCTGTGTAGTCGAAGTCAGGCACTAGGGAAGCGTAGCCGCGCTTGCGTGGCGCCTCCGGTCGGGGCTGCCCAGCCGAACGCGCTACTCCCCGGCTCCTGGAGGACACCGCGGGGTTGGGCAGGTGCGAACTTGCAGTGCCACCCGGCGCCTCGCGTGCGAGGCGGCATTGCAAGTTGGGACGGCGCGCCTCGCGACTCGGCCCTGTGTCAGTGGTGGTGTTCGAAGTCGATGCCGCTGTACGTCATCAGCTTCTTGAGCTTGTGCTCGCTCTCGACGTACCGGATGGTCCCCGAACGCGAGCGCATGACCAGGCTGTGCGTCGTCGCGGAGCCCGCGCGGTAGCGGACGCCGCCGAGGAGCTCGCCGTCGGTGACGCCGGTCGCGACGAAGAAGACGTTGTTGCCGCTGACGAGGTCGTCGCACATGAGCACGCGGTCGAGGTCGTGGCCCTGCGAGATCGCCTTGTCGCGCTCCTCGTCGTTGCGCGGCCAGAGCCGGCCCTGGATGGTGCCGCCGAGGCACTTGATCGCGCAGGCCGTGATGATGCCCTCGGGAGTGCCGCCGATGCCGAGCAGCAGGTCGACGCCGGTGCCGTCCTTGGCGGCCATGATCGCGCCCGCGACGTCGCCGTCGGAGATGAGCTTGATGCGCGCGCCGGCCTCGCGGACCTGCCGGATGATGTCGTCGTGCCGGGGGCGGTCGAGGATGCAGACCGTGACGTCCTCGGGGTCGCCGCCCTTCGCCTTCGCGACGGCGCGGACGTTGACGTCGATGGGCGCGGAGATGTCGACGACGTCGGCCGCCTCGGGGCCGGTCGCGAGCTTCTCCATGTAGACGCACGCGCCGGGGTCGAACATCGTGCCGCGCTCGGAGACCGCCATGACCGCGATGGCGTTGTCCATGCCCTTGGCGGTCAGCGAGGTGCCGTCGATCGGGTCGACCGCGACGTCGCACTCGGGGCCGGTGCCGTCGCCGACCTCCTCGCCGTTGTAGAGCATCGGCGCTTCGTCCTTCTCGCCCTCACCGATGACGACGACGCCGCGCATGTTGACGGTGCCGATCATCATGCGCATCGCGTCGACGGCGGCGCCGTCGGCGCCGTTCTTGTCACCGCGTCCCACCCACCGGCCTGCGGCCATGGCGGCGGCCTCGGTGACGCGGACGAGCTCGAGGGCGAGGTTACGGTCGGGTGCTTCGGTCGGCATGGAGTCGATCCTAGTGACGTAGGGAACGGCACGAAGCCGGCCCCCGTGAGGGCCGGCTCCGTGTTCGAGCGTGAGGGGCTCGCTAGTACCTGCGGCGACCGCCGCCGACCAGGTTGAGCACCAGGACGACGAGCGCCACCACGAGCAGGATGTGGATGAGGCTGCCGCCGATGCTGCCGATCAGGCCGAGCAGCCACAGCAGGAGCAGTACCGCGATGATCGTCCAGAGCATGTCGTTCGCCTCCGTCGGGGGTGCCCCGCCGACCGGGGCGTACTGAGATGTGTGTTCCCAATAGGGTGGGTTTCCTAACGCTTTCGCGAAGGAGAAGCCGCCGTGTTCGACGCCGCCGCGACCGACGCCGCGGGCAGGCTCGGCCTCGACCCGGACGCGGTGCCCGGCGGCATCTACCACCTGCTCAACGCCGTCGTCGTCCCGCGCCCCATCGCGTGGGTCTCGACGCGCTCCGCCGACGGCGTCGACAACCTCGCGCCGCACTCGTACTTCACGATCTCCTCGGTCATCCCGCCGGTCGTGCAGTTCACCTCGATCGGCTACAAGGACTCGCTGCGCAACGCGCAGGCGACCGGCGAGTTCGTCGTCTCGATCTGCACGGAGGAGCTGGCCCAGCAGGTCAACGTCAGCGCGGTGCCGTTCCCCCCTGACGAGAGCGAGTTCGACGCGGCGCGGCTGACGCGCGAGCCATCCGCGCGGGTCACGCCGCCGCGCGTCGCGGAGTCGCCGGTGTCGCTGGAGTGCGAGCTGGCCGGCGTACGCGAGTTCGGCGCGTCGACCGTCGTGTTCGGGCGGGTGGTGTGGGTGGCAGTACGTCCCGAGGTCGTCCGCGACGACCGCGTCGCCATCGACCTGCTACGACCCATCGCGCGCCTGTCCGGTGCCGACTACTCGACCATCGGCGAGGTCTTCTCCATCAAGCGGCAGAGCCACGAGGAGTGGCTCGCCGCCGAACGGAACGGAGTGCCGCAGTGAAGCAGTCCGACCGAGCGACAGCGACCCGCAACGCGATCCTCGCGGCGGCCCGCGACGTGTTCACGACGGCGGGGTTCTCCGACGCGAACATCGCCGACGTCGTGACCCGCGCGGGCGCGTCCGTGGGCAGCCTGTACCACCACTTCGGCGGCAAGGCCGACCTCTACCTCGCGCTGTTCGAGGACTACGAGTGCCGCCAGGAGGAGCGCGCGACGGCGGCCGTCGCGCAGGCCCGTGTCGGCGGCGAGCTGTCGCCGCTGGACCTGTTCATCGTCGGCGCGCGGGCGTACCTGCGCGGCTGCTGGGACGAGCGCGAGCTCGCGCGGCTCTTCCTCGCCGGGGGCGGCCCGGCGGGGTCGGAACTGCTGGGGCGCAAGCGGTTGCACGAGTGGGCGCGGCTCAACGAGCGGTTGCTCGGCAGCTACGACGAGCCCGGCGGGCCGTCGTCGGAGGCGCTCGTCCTCGTCCTCACGACGATCGTCGCGGAGGCCGGGCACGCGGTCGCTGTGTGCGACGAGGAGGAGAAGGCGATGGCGTTCGCCGAGGACGTGCTGACGCTCATCGGGCGGATGGCCAAGGTCGCTGCATGAGCGTCCACGACGACCTGCTGGCGCGGCGTTCCGACTACCCGATCGTCGGCAAGAAGACGTACCTCATCAACAACTCCCTCGGCGCGATGCACCGCGGCGTGGGGGAGTCGCTGGCGACGTACGCCGACACGTGGGCCACCGACGGCGTCGAGGCGTGGCACGACTGGCTGCCGTTCATGGTCGAGACGGCCGACCTCGTCGGCGCCGTCATCGGCGCGCCGCCGGGCACGACCGTCATGGGCCAGAACGTCGCCGCGCTGCTCGGCGCCGTCGTGTCGTGCTTCGATTTCTCTGGGATACGTCGCCGTGTCGTCACGACCGCGATGGACTGGCCGGGCAGCCACTACCTCTGGACCGAGCACGCTCGGTACGGCGCCGATCTCGTCGTCGTGCCGTCGGCCGATGGCGTAGGAGTCGACGCGCAGGCCGTCGTCGACGCCATCGACGACCGCACGCTCGTCGTGTCGGTCTCGCACGTGCTGTTCAAGTCGGCGTACGTCATGGACGTCGCGCCGATCGTCGCGCGGGCGCGCGAGGTCGGTGCGTACGTCGTCCTCGACTCGTACCAGGCAGCGGGGATCGTGCCGTTCTCCGTGACGGAGCTCGGCGTGGACTTCTGCGTCGGCGGGTCGGTGAAGTACCTCTGTGGCGGGCCCGGCAACGGCTGGCTCTACGTCGCGCCGTCCCTCGCGGACACGCTGCGGCCCGCGATGGTCGGGTGGTTCGGGCACGCGCGGCCGTTCGGCTTCGAGTGGTCGGCGGTGGAGTACGCCGCGGGCGTCGGCCGCTTCACCGGCGGGACGCCCGGCGTGCCGGCGGCGTACGCCGCGGTGCCCGGCTACCGCGCGGTGCTCGACGTCGGCGTCGCGCGGATCAGGGAGCGGTCGGTGTCGCTGACGCAGCCGCTGCTCGAGGGCGCGCTCGAACGCGGCTTCACCGTGCGGTCGCCGCACGATCCCGCGCGCCGCGGCGGGCACGTGACGATCGACCCCGGCGACTCCGAGCGCGTGCACGACGAGCTGCTCCGCCGCGGCTTCGCGGTCGACCACCGGCCGGGCGTCGGCATCCGCGTCGGGCCGCACTTCTACAACTCCGCGGAGGAGTGCGCGGCGATCCTCGACGAGATGGTTGCCATACTCCGTTGATCGGTATATAACGTCGTACTATGCATGAGCGAACGTTCCTTCTCCTCACCGCCCTGGCGGACGAGGCGCGGCATGGCTACGGCGTGATCCGCGAGGTCGCGGACCTCTCGTCGGGCCGGGTCCGGCTGCGCCCGGGGACGCTGTACGCCGCGCTCGACCGCCTCGTCGCCGAGGGGCTCGTCGGCGTGGAGCGCGAGGAGGTGGTCGACGGCCGGCTCCGGCGCTACTACCGGGTGACCGGCGCCGGCGCGTCGGTGCTGGAGTCCGCGCGTCCGGTCGCTCCGGCGCGACGCTTCGGCCTTCGGAGGGTGACCGCATGAGCGACCTCGCGCTCGAACGTCGCTGCCGCTGGGTGGCGCGCACCTACCCCGACGCCGTACGCGCCGAGGAGGTGCTGACGACGCTGATGGAGTCGAGCGAGGGCCGCCGCGCGCCGCGTCTCGGCGACGTCCTCAACGTCCTCTGGCACGCCCTGCGCGTCCGCCTCGGCAGCACCGCGCCCGGCACCCGCTTCGGGCGGGTCGGCGACGCCGCGTCCATCGCCGTCGTCATGCTCGGCGTGATGCAGGTGAGCGCGGCCGCGGCGCTGACGTACCGCCTGTACGAGCCCGCGGGGCGGGAGAACCCTGACGTCTTCTACGACGGCTCGCACCACATGACGCTGATCTTCTACGACAGGAGCCTGACGTACGCCGCGGCGTTCGCGACCCTGCTCGGGGCCGCCACCGCGGCCGCCGCGTGCCTCGGCCGGGTCCGGCTCGCGCGGGCGCTCACCGCCGTCACCGCCGTCACCGGCGGGGCGCTCGTGGTGCTCGCGCAGGAGTGGACGGTCGATCCGACGTTCGTGTCCGGCTGGGCGATGATCGCGGCCGCGATCTCGGTGGTGTTCGCGCTGGCCGTGCTGTTCACCGGCGCGGTGGCGCGGGCAACGACGCTCGTGCCGACGTGGTGGTGGGGGATGAGCGCGATCCTCTGCGCGGTCGTCGCGATGCCGACCATCGACACGGGGCGCGGCCCCGGCGAGTCGGGACGGATCGGCGTGCTGCTGCTGGCGTACGCGTTCCAGGTGCTGCTGCTCATCGTGCTCGCGACGCCGCTGCTGCGGACGTTCCCGTACCTCTGGGCCGGGCTGACGATGCTGCTCGTGCCGGCGGTGCCGTTCCTCGTCATCGGCATGGACGACCACAACACGCCCACCCGACCCGGCTACGTCGTGCTCATGACGCTGCTCATGTGGCCCGTCGTCGTCGGCACGCTGGCGGTGGTGCTACGGATCCGGCCTCGGCCGATGGCGGGGCCGCCGGGCGGAGGCGACGGCTGATGCAGGAGCCGACGTTCCTCATCCTCACCGCCCTGGCCGACGAGGCACGGCACGGCTACGGCGTCATGCAGGAGGTCACCGAGCTGTCGTCCGGGCGGGTGTCGCTGCGCCCGGGGACGCTGTACGCCGCGCTCGACCGGCTCGTCGACGAGGGGCTGGTCGCCGTCGAGCGCGAGGAGGTGGTCGGCGGCCGGCTGCGGCGCTACTACCGGCTCACCGGCGCCGGCGCGACCGCGCTCGGCGAGGAGTCGGCGCGGCTCACCGCCAACGCCGCCGCCGCCCGCAGCCGGCTGCGCAAGGCGGGGGTGACGCCGGCGTGAGCGAGGCGACACTGGAGCGGCGTTGCCGGCTGGCCGCGCGTGCGTACCCCGAGGGTCCCCGCGCCGCCGAGGTCGTGGCGACGCTCATGGACAGCAACGAGGGGCGCCGCGGCCCGCGACCCGGCGACGTGCTCGACGTGCTCCGGCACGGCGTGGCGGCACGGCTGCGCTCGACGGCGCCGGGCACCCGGCTCGGCGGGCTCGGGGACGCGTTGTCGGCCATGGTCGTGACACTGGCCGTCATGCAGGCTGCCACCGCGGTCGCGGTCACGGCGCGCGGGGCGGCGGCGTTCGACTGGTCGCAGGGCGAGTGGGCGTACCGGTACCCCTACGGCATCTCGTTCTTCGCCGGACGCTGGGAGGCGCTGGCCGCCATCGGCGCCGCCGCGGTCGCGGTCGTGGCTGTCACCGCGATGTGCTTCGGGCGAGTCCGCGTCGCGCGGGTGCTCGTCGCCCTCACGGCGGCGGCCGGCTTCGGCGCGATCGCCCTCACTCGCGCGCTCGGCCAGGTCTGGTCGTTCCGCAGCCACGCGGGCATCGGCGCGGTCTTCGCGGGCGTCGTCGTTCTCGCCGGCGTGCTGTTCACGACCGCCGTGGCCCGCGCCTCGCGCGTCGTCCCCGCCTGGTGGTGGGGGATGTGCGCGCTGCTCTGCGGCCTGGTCGCGACAGCCGCCCTCCAGGTGGCGCCGACCGGCTACGGCTGGCGGCTCAGCGTGGTGTCGGCGTCGTATGCCATGCAGCCCGCGGTCCTGGTGCTGTTCGCCCTGCCGCTGCTGCGGTCGTACCCGTACACCGCCGCGGGCGCGGCGCTCGTCGGCGTGCTGGTCATCCCGTTCGGGCCGTACGTCGGCGGTCCGTGGACACCGGTGGAGGGGCTGCTGCTGTTCGCGGCGGGGCTGTGGGGGCTGGTCGCGCTGACGGCGACCGTCGCGCTGCGCCGGACGCGACGGCGCGAGCCGGGCTGGTAGCGCTTGGCGAAACAGGCTGGCTGGTCACCGCGAGCGACACGTCGCGTTCCCGTGACCACCTCCGGGCAACTCGGGTGCGCATTGCTTCTTTTCCCCGCACGGGGTGCAACCCGGAGCCTTTTCCATCCTGAGTGCGCAGCAGCGGCCGGATCGGCCGCGCGGCAGCGCGTGCCGGTGCGTCAACTGGGTGCACGAGCCCCCTTACTGCGCTCCAGCGCTGAGATGCCTGCGGCGCAGCGTGC
>DATMES010000037.1 GCA_035556555.1 Frankiaceae bacterium | reverse complement strand
CTCGAGACCGGCGTCGGCGGCGGGACCGTCGCCCATCACGGTGGCCAGGGTGACGCCGTCCTCGGAGTCGGCGCTCTGGACGCCCAGGTAGGAGTGGGTGGCCTCGCCGTCGTCGACGAGCTGCCCGGCGATGTCGCGGGCCTCGTCGATCGGGATCGCGAAGCCGACCCCGGCGTTGGACTCGACGTCGCCGTTGGTGGCGATGGCGGTCGAGATGCCGACCACCTGCCCGCTCCCGTTGGCCAGCGCGCCGCCGGAGTTGCCGGGGTTGATGGCGGCGTCGGTCTGGATGGCGTTGACGAGCAGCAGCGGGCGCTGACCGTTGCCACCCGGCAGGTCGAGGGAGCGGTTGAGCGCGCTGATGATGCCCGAGGTGACGGTGCCGGCCAGCCCGAGCGGCGAGCCGATCGCGACGACGGGGTCGCCGACCTGGAGGTCGTTCGAACGCCCCAGCGGCGCGACGGGCAGGCCCGTGACGCGGGCCTTGATGACCGCGAGGTCGGTGTCGGGGTCGGTGCCGACGACCGTGGCGTCGGCCGTGGTGCCGTCGGCGAGGGTGACGCTGATGTCGTCGGCGCCCTCCACGACGTGGTTGTTGGTGACGATGTAGCCGTCCTTGCGGACGATGACGCCGGAGCCGGCGCCGTTGCCCACGTCGATGCTGACGACCGACGGCAGCACGCCGCGCGCGATGGACGACACGGCGCCGGGCGTGACGTCGCGGGCGGTGGGCGTGCCCGTGCCGAGACTCGCGGAGGCGTCCCTGACGGACTCCTTGTCGTCGCGTTCGAGCGCGTACCACGCTCCCCCGGCACCGGCCGCCCCGCCGACGAGCGCGGAGACGACCGCGGCCGCCGCGATCAGCGTGCCGGGGCCGCGTTCCTTGCGGGGCTTGCCCTCGTACGGCGACCAGATCTGCTCGGTGGGGTGCCACGCGTCGTCGGCGGGGAGCGGGGTGAGCACCTCGGTGGGGTACGGGTCCGCGGCCGGCTGCCGGGGCGGCCACTGCGTCGCGGGGTCCCCCGTGTCGTCGGGCCGGCCGAACGTCATGCGCACTCCTACGCGAACGGGTTGAGCCAGGACCCCACGCGCGCCAGGCCGTTGCCGAGGCGGGTCGTCATCCCGGGTCCCGGGGTGCCGTGCGGGAGGGTGCGGACGAGGTCCTCGATGGTCGCCTGCGGGCAGTCGGCGACGACCGTGAACACCGACCCGCGACCTGCCCACACGACCCTGCGCGGAAACGCGTCCTGCACCCAGACGCGCTCGCCGGCGACCTCGTCGCGGCGCCAGCCGTCGAGGTTCTTCGTGTCGAGCACGCCCTTCTGCTCGAACAGGCTGACCGTCGCGAGGCCGTCGGAGTACGTCATGTGCAGCGTCGTCTCGTCGCCCGTGCCGTCGACGCGGACGTCGAGCAGCTCGAGGCCGTTGCCGACACGGTCGGGCACCTCCCAGCCGGCGGCGCGCAGCGCGGCCACGTCGGCGGGCGCACCGCGCATGAGCGGCATCGTGGTGGCGACCTTGCGTACCGACGGCGGCACGTCGCCCTCGCCGACCTCCACGTCGATGAAAGCGCTCTCCCGCAGCGTCCTGCCCTCGTCGTCGAGCACCTCGCGGCGCAGCGGCAGGCTCGTGCGCCGGTCGATCCAGAACCGAGCGGAGACGTTCGCCGTGGCGCCAGGGCGGCGGACGACGACGACGTACGCCGCCCTGCCCGCCACCTCCCCGTCGCCCTCGACGCCGACGTCGTAGTGCGCGGCGAGCAGGTCGAGGCCGCCGATGCCGACGACCTGCGGCACGTCACCGGACTCGTCGTCGTAGACGGCGCCGCCAGGGTTCTGCGGGGTCGGCGCGACGCGCAGCAGCAGGCCCTGGCCGCGGACGTGGTTGACGTCGATGAGCGCGCTCGACGAGCCGCTCTCCGACCAGAAGGACACCATCTGCGTCCCGCTGTACGTCAGCTCGCGCACGGCCCGTGCCGCGTCGGCGAGCAGTGCGAGCGCGTCCTCGCGGGAGGCGTGGCCGGCCTGCTGCGCGGGGACCGCCCCGGCGGAGGCGTGGAGGAGCACGACGGCCCCTCCCGTGGCGAGCAGCAGCGGCCCGCGCCTCATCGCAGCGTGGCGAGGACGACGTTGCCGGCGGGGTCGTGCAGGGGGCCGAGCTGGCCGGTCGTGGCCGAGTGGTCCTCGACGTACGCCGTCACCGGAGGCCGCACCTTCGGCCCGTCGGCCTCGCCGCCCACGGCGACGACGCCGCCGAGGAACGCCACGCCGAGCGCGGAGTACGTCGCGGCCTTCGACCGGAACGACCGCGGCCGCGACGGCGGCGCGCTGAGCATCTTGCGGCGGCGGCGTACGACGTCGGGGTGGCTCGGCCCGCCCGCGACGACGGCGACGTCGAGCAGCCTGCCCATGAGGTCGCCGGAGACTTCCGGGTCGGCCTGGTTGGCGAGGAGGGCCTTGAGGCGGCGCTGCGCATCGACCTCGGCGCGGCAGTCGCCGCAGCCGGTGATGTGCGAGAGGGCACGGTCGCGCTGGTCGTGGCAGAGCTCGTTGTCGGCGAGGGCCGCCGCGAGGTCGCCGAGGTGGTCGCTCACGCCGCACCCCCCTCGGGCGCGCGGCCGGCGAGGGCGGCGCGCAGCTGGGCGCGGCCACGGTGGATGCGGCTGCGAACGGTGCCGAGCTTGACCCCGAGCGTCGCGGCGATCTCCTCGTACGACAGCCCCTCGATGTCGCAGAGCACGACCGCGGCGCGGAAGTCGGGCGGCAGCGCGTCGAGCGCCCGCTGCACGTCGGGGTCGAACAGGCGTTCGTCGACCTCGGTGGCCGGGCTGGGCGTCTTGCCGGGGAGGCGTTCGGCGTCGTCGGGGAGGGCGTCGAAGCGGATCCGCTGCTTGCGGCGGACGTTGTCGAGGAACAGGTTGGTCGTGATCCGGTGCAGCCAGCCCTCGAACGTCCCCGGCGTGTAGTCGCCGAGGCTCCGGAATACCCGCACGAACACGTCCTGCGTGAGGTCCTCGGCGTCATGGCGGTTGCCCGTCAGCCGGTAGGCGAGACGGAACACGCGGGCGGAGTGCGTGCGTACGACCTCGTCCCACGACGGAGGCACCCAGGGGGCCTCCGCGGCGGCGACGGGCACGTCGCGACCAGCGTCCACGACACCTCCCCGCTCGCAGCGCTCGACTACCGCCGTTGCCATCATCTTCTCCAACTGCTCGTACGTCGAAGGGGGTTGCCTCGGATGGGCAACGGATCGGTCACGTCTCTAGTTCCCGTAAGGTCGGGGGCCATGGGAAGCGCGCGCGCGAGCTGGGAGTACGCCGAGCGGTGGGTCGCCGAGGACGAGGCGCTCCGCAACGGCCGGCAGCGCGCGGACGAGGTCGGCTGCGTACCCATCGGGCCGGGGGGCGGCGCCGCTCTGCGGCTACTGGCCGCTGCGTTGTCCGCGAAGTCCGTGATCGAGATCGGGACGGGCACGGGCGTCTCGGGGACGTGGCTGCTGCGCGGGATGCGGCCTGATGGCGTACTGACCTCCATCGACATCGAGCAGGAGCACCAGCGGCTGGCCCGCGCGACGTTCGCCGAGGCGGGCTTCGAGGGGCCGCGCGTGCGGCTGATCTGCGGGGCGGCGCTGGAGGTGCTGCCGCGGTTCACCGAGGGGGCGTACGACCTGCTGTTCATCGACGCGCTGAAGGCGGAGTACCCCGAGTACCTCGTGGAGGGGCTGCGGCTGCTGCGGCCCGGCGGCGTCGTGGCTGTCGACAACGCGCTGTGGCACGACAAGGTCGCCGACCCGGACGAGGACGACCCGGACACGCAGGCGGTGCGCTCGCTGCTGGAGACGGCGGCCGTGGACACCGGGCTCGTGTCGGCGCTGCTCCCGGTGTCGGACGGGCTGCTCGTCGCGGTGAAGTCGTAGGCGCTCGTACGCCATCGGTTGACCTTCTGCGACTCGATCGGGCGTTCTAGCGTGGTGCTCATGAACCAGCCGCTGCGCCCGCTGCTCGACGCAACGAGGCATACCTGCGCGCCGTGACCGAGGCGGACGCCGCCGAGGAGCGTGGTGACGAGGTGCCCGAGGACGTCGAGACGTTCGTGGCGCGCATGAAGGCGACATACGGCGGGTGATCCCTGCGGCGTTAGGGGTGCGTTTTTGGAGTGCCCCCGTTTTCCCGGACGGTGCGGGTGTGGTGACGGGCATCATGCGGCGGTCTCGGTGTGGTGTCGAGCCCGGTGCTTGGCTTCGTAGTCGGCGGGGCTGAGGTAGCCGAGGGTGGAGTGTCGCCGGCGCGGGT
>DATMES010000036.1 GCA_035556555.1 Frankiaceae bacterium | reverse complement strand
CGCTGGGCCTGGATCGTGCTGGGGAGGAGCCCCTTTGGCGCTGGACCACCACAAGAACGGCGGTCAACCCCGGACGAGCGGCGCCCGCGCACCCGCGTCGGCCCAACCCTGCAGCCCAGCAGCCGGTCTCACGCGTAGTGACCTTCAAAGAACGACTATGCCGGCGCCAACCACGCCGTCAGGATGGAAAAGGCTCCCGGTTGCGCAGGGACCTGGCGAGCCGGCGCGTCCGGAGGGGTAGCCTCGGACGATGACCGGCGTCAACCTCGACCCGTACGGCGACCGCTACGCCGCCCGGACGCGTGGCATGACGGCGTCGGAGATTCGCGCGCTGTTCGCGGTCGCGTCCCGCCCGGAGGTCGTGTCGCTGGCCGGCGGGATGCCGTACACCGCGGCCCTGCCCCTCGACGCGGTCGCCGCCGCGGTCGCCGACCTGGTCGCCACGCGCGGGCCGGTCGCGCTGCAGTACGGCTCCGGCCAGGGCGACCCCGAGCTGCGCGAGCTCATCTGCACGGTCATGGCGCTCGAAGGCATCGTGGCCTCGCCCGACGACGTCGTCGTCACGGTCGGCTCGCAGCAGGGACTGGACCTCGTCACGCGCATCTTCGTCGACCCGGGCGACGTGGTCGTGGCGGAGGCACCGTCGTACGTCGGGGCGCTGGGGACGTTCGCGGCGTACGAGGCCGAGGTCGTCCACGTGACGATGGACGACGCGGGGCTGGTCCCTGAGGCGCTGGAGGAGACACTGGCGCGGGTGGGGGCTAGGGCCAAGTTCCTCTATACCGTCCCGAACTTTCATAATCCCGCTGGAGTGTCGCTTTCCCGCGAACGACGAGATGTAGTGCTGGAGATCGCCGCGCGCCACAACATCCTGGTGCTGGAGGACAACCCGTACGGCCTCCTGGGCTTCGACGGCGAGCCGGAGCCGGCCCTGCGGGCCAGGACCGCCGACGGCGTCATCTACCTGGGGTCGTTCTCGAAGACGTTCGCCCCCGGGCTGCGGGTCGGCTGGGTGCTCGCGCCGCACGCCGTCCGCGAGAAGCTCGTGCTGGCGTCCGAGGCGTCGCTGCTCTGCCCGCCGAACTTCACGCAGTTCGTCGTTGCCGACTACCTCCGTACGCAGCCCTGGCAAGACCAGGTGAAGGTGTTCCGCGAGCTCTACCGCGAACGCCGCGATGCGATGCTCGATGCGTTATCAGACCTGTTCCCCTCCGACGCGTCGTGGACGACCCCGCACGGCGGCTTCTACACCTGGGTGACGCTGCCCGAGGGCCTGGACGCCAAGGAGATGCTGCCGCTCGCGGTGACGGCGCGGGTGGCGTACGTCCCCGGCACCGCCTTCTACGCCGACACCCAGGGCGCCTCGAACCTCCGCCTCTCCTACTGCTACCCCGAGCCCGAGCGCATCCGGGAGGGCGTACGCCGCCTCGCCGGCGTCATCGAGGCCGAGCAGGAGCTGCGGGAGACGTTCGGGCCAGGTGCTCGTACGTCCCCGCGGTCCGCCGCCGACGGCCCGGCCCCGGACATGGCATGAGCGGCGTACGGCGCGCGGTCGTCCTGGCCGGCGGGCTGTCGTTCGAGCGCGAGGTGTCGCTGCGCTCGGGCCGCCGGGTCTGCGACGCGCTGCGGTCCGCGGGCGTCGAGGCGTCGGTGCACGACGCCGACGCGTCCCTGCTGACGACACTGGACGAGGTCGGGCCGGACGCGGCGTTCATCGCGCTGCACGGCGGGCCCGGCGAGGACGGCGCGATCCGCGGCGTGCTCGACCTCGCGGGCGTTCCCTATGCGGGGTCCACGCCCCACGCCTGCCGGATGGCGTTCGACAAGCCGACGGCGAAGGGGCTGCTGCGCGCGGCCGGGGTCGCGACGCCGGAGGCGGTGACGCTGCCGCACGGGACGTTCCGCGAGCTGGGGGCCCACGCCGTGCTCGACCGGCTGCTGACGCGGCTGGCACTGCCGCTGCTCGTCAAGCCCTCGTCCGGCGGCTCGTCGCTCGGCGCCACCGTCGTCCACGACGAGGCCGCGCTGCCGTCGGCGATGGTGCACTGCTTCTCGTACGGCGACACCGCGCTCGTCGAGCGGTTCGTCGAGGGGACCGAGCTGGCCGTGTCCGTGCTCGACGTCGACGGGACGCCGACGGTGCTGCCCGCGGTGGAGATCGTGCCGAAGAGCGGAGTGTTCGACTACGCCGCCCGCTACACCGCCGGTCAGACCGACTACTACACGCCCGCGCGGCTGCCCGAACGCTCGGTCAACGCCGCGGCCGCCGTCGCGCTCGCCGCGCACCGTGTGCTCGGGCTGCGCGACCTGTCGCGGACCGACCTCATCGTCGACGCCGACGGCACGCCGTGGTTCCTCGAGGTCAACGTCGCACCCGGCATGACCGAGACGTCGATGCTGCCCATGTCGGTGGCCGCCGCCGGGCTCGACCTCGGCGTCGTCTGCCGCGACCTGCTCGCCGCCGCCGCCGCGCGATAACCGGCCCGCGCCGGTTATCGCGCCGGCGCGTCCTCGGCCAGGTCCGGAGCCATGATCTCCACGATGCGTTCGAGGTCGTCCAGCGACCCGAACTCCACGACGATCTTCCCCTTGCGCCGGCCGAGGTCGACCTTCACCCGCGTCTCGAAGTAGTCGGAGAGGCGGTTCTGCAGCTCGGCGGCGGCGGGGGACCGCGGTGCGCTGCGCTGCACGCGCTCGGCCACCGGCTGCGCGCCGGCCTCGCCGAGGTGGACGGCCTCCTCCGTCGCGCGGACGCTCATGCCCTCCGCGACGATGCGCGTCGCGAGGCGTTCCTGCGCGGCGGCGTCGTCGAGGCCGAGCAGCGCACGCGCGTGGCCCGCCGTGAGGACGCCGGCGGCCACGCGCTTCTGCACGCCGCCGGGGAGGTTGAGCAGACGGATCGTGTTGGTGACCTGCGAGCGCGAGCGACCGATCCGCTCGGCGAGCTGCTCGTGCGTCGCGCCGAAGTCCTCGAGCAGCTGCTGGTACGCCGCCGCCTCTTCGAGCGGGTTGAGCTGCTGGCGGTGGAGGTTCTCCAGCAGGGCGTCGCGCAGCATCGCGTCGTCCGGCGTGTCGCGCACGATGGCCGGGATCGTCGCGAGCCCCGCCGCGCGCGACGCGCGGAAGCGCCGCTCGCCCATGATGAGCTCGTACCGGCCGTCCGCGATCTCGCGGACGACGACCGGCTGCAGCAGGCCGACCTCCTTGATGGAGGTGACCAGCTCGGCGAGCGCCTCCTCGTCGAAGTGCTCGCGCGGCTGCCGCGCGTTCGGCGTGATCGCGTCGAGCGGCAGCTCGCGGAACGTCGCCCCCTGCACCGTCCCGGCGTTCGGGTCGGCCGGCATGCCGCTCGGGATCAGCGCACCCAGGCCTCGGCCGAGGCCGCCTCGTCGTTGCTGGTTCACGAGCCCTCCGTTGCCGCTCCGCGTTCCGCGATCTCGCGGGCCGCCTCCAGGTACGCCTGCGCGCCGCGAGAGGACGGATCGTACGTCAGCACCGTCTGGCCGAAGCCGGGTGCCTCCGAGATGCGCACGCTACGCGGGATCATCGAGTCCAGCACCTTGTCGCCGAAGTGCGCGCGGACCTCCGTCGCGACCTGGTCGGCGAGTTTCGTCCGGCCGTCGTACATAGTGAGCAGGATCGTGCTCACCTCGAGGTCTTCGTTGAGGTGGCTGCGGATCAGCTCGACGTTGTGCAGCAGCTGGCCGAGCCCCTCCAACGCGTAGAACTCGCACTGGATCGGGATGACGATCTCCTTCGCCGCGACGAGCGCGTTGACCGTGAGCAGCCCGAGCGACGGCGGACAGTCGATGAACACGTAGTCGAACGGCCTCGTGTACGCGCGCAGCGCTCGCTTGAGCCGTGTCTCGCGCGCGACGACGGGGACCAGCTCGATCTCCGCGCCGGCCAGATCGACCGTCGCGGGTGCGCACCACAGCGTGGGGATCGGCGTCTGCTGCACGACGTCGTCGAGCGGACGTTCGCCGACGAGCACGTCGTACACGCTCGGGGTGCCGCCGTGGTGCGCGACGCCGAGCGCCGTCGAGGCGTTCCCCTGCGGGTCGAGGTCGATGACGAGCACGTCCAGGCCGCGCAGCGCCAGCCCGGCCGCGATGTTCACGGCGGTCGTGGTCTTGCCGACGCCGCCCTTCTGGTTGGCGACCGTTAACACCCGGGGCTGCGCCGGCTTGGGGAACGGCGTGGTCCGGGTGACCCGCACCGCTGCCGCCGCGGCCGCCGCGATCGGTGTATCGGTGTAGTCGGTTTCACGTGAAACATCGACCACCCCGGAGGCTGGGTCTGTTTCACGTGAAACATCGGGAGCGCTGGTGGGCGACGTTTCACGTGAAACATCGGGGGTCGCCACCCGGGCCATCGCCTCCCGGACCAGGGACTCGCGCTGGGCCTTCGGGGGTCGGGGGGTCGGGTGGGCGGGAACCTCGGGCGTCGGCTCCGAGGTGGGCTCCGGCTCCGGGGTCGGCTCCGGGGAGGAGGTGGGCTCCGGCTCGGGCGCCCGCTCGGGGGTCGGGTCGGACTCGAGGGTCGGGTCGGACTCGAGGGTCGGCTCCGGTTCGGGGGTTGGCTCCGGGGCGGGGCGGACTGCCACCGGACCGGTCGGCCAGCCCAGGTCCGATCGACCGCCCGCCCGATCGCCGGGGCCACCGGATGTCGGCGCCGGCCAGCCGAGGCCTCGTGCGACGCTGGTGCTCACCGTGCCTCCTTCCGGCGGGCGGCCGCCGGGGGGCGGTCGGGGCGTACGACGGTGACGACCGTCGCGGGCGGGTCCACGATCCCCTGCCCTACGGCGCTGATGCTAGCCCGCAACGCGGGTGCGGCGGCAACTTCCGCCGCGGCGCGTTCCCCCTTGAGCGCGAGGAGCCGCCCGCCGGGACGCAGCAGGGGGAGGCACCAGGCGGCGAGCCGGTCCAGCGGGGCGACGGCGCGGGCGACGGCGACGTCGTACGCCGCGCCGGTGCGGACGTGCTCCTCGGCGCGGCCGCGGACGACGCGGACGTACGCGCCGAGATCCAGGTCGTCGACCACCTCGGACAGGTACGCCGCCCGCCTGGCGAGGGGTTCGAGGAGGACGTAGGAGCAGTCCGGGCGCACCAGCGCGAGCGGGATCCCTGGCAGCCCGGCCCCGCTGCCCACGTCGACCACGGAGTCACCCGTGGCCAGCAACGACCCCAGCACCGCCGAGTTGAGCACGTGCCGCTCCCAGAGACGGCCCGTCTCGCGCGGACCGATGAGGCCGCGTTCGACGCCGGCGCCGGCCAGCCACGCCTCGTACCGCACCGCAAGCGGAAGCCGCGAGCCGAACAGAGACGACCCCGCGCGGTCGGGGACCGGCGGGGTCGTCTCGGGGTTCGGCACGGTGTCAGGCAGGGCGCACGACCACCCGGCGCTGGGGCTCCTCGCCCTCGGAGTCGCTCGCGACACCGTCGATCGCGGCGATCGTGTCGTGCACGACCTTGCGCTCGAACGGCGTCATGGGGGCGAGCTTCTCCTCCTGGCCGTTGCCGGCGACGCGCTCGCCGGCCGCCTTGGCGAGCGCGACCAGCTCGGTACGGCGCCGCTGCCGGTAGCCGCCGATGTCGAGCATGAGCCGGCTGCGCTGCCCGGTCTCCTGCAGCACGGCGAGGCGGGTCAGCTCCTGGAGGGCCTCCAGCGTGACGCCGCGCTGCCCGACGAGGTTGTCGAGGTCGGCGCCGACGATGGCGACGGACGCGCGGTCGCCCTCGATGTCGATCTCGAGGTCGCCGTCGAGGTCGAGGATGTCGAGCAGCGCCTCGAGGTAGTCGGCGGCGACCTCGCCCTCCTGCTCCAGCGCGTTCAGCGCGCTCGAACGATCGGTACCGTCAGTCGCATCGCCGCCACCCTCGGTAGCGGTTGCCGCGCTCGCCTCAGTTGCCTCAGTCGTCTCGGTCGCCGAAGCGCTCTCGGCCGGAGCCTCGACGACGTCCGGCTCGGCGGCCTCGGTCGTCTGCTCAGCGTCGTCCACCACGGCGCTGCCCCTTTCCACGGTTCTTGTTGCGGTTGGCAGGTCGTTGGGCCGCGGGCTTCGCGGCGGCCGCGCCGTCGGACGACGACGCCACGGACGACGACCCGGCGGGAGCGGTCTTCGCGGGCGTCTTCGGCGCGGCGGGCTTCGCGGCGGCGGCAGCGTTCTTCTTCTTCGCGGCCGCCTTGGCCTTGCCGGCGGCGAGCGTCACCTCGGGCGGCCCGAGCCGCTTCATGACGACGGTCTGCTGCGCCATGCTGAACAGGTTCGTCGTCGTCCAGTAGATGAGGACGCCGATCGCGACCTGGAAGCCGAAGACGCCGAGCAGCACCGGCATGACGTACAGCAGGATCTTCTGCTGCGTGGCCTGGGAGGCGTCGGCGTTGGGGTTCTTGCCCATCATCTGCTTCGACGTGAAGAACGTCGTCAGCGCCATCGCGACGATGAGCGTGATCGCCACCAGCTTGACCGCGCCGGACGAGCCGCCGAGCTCGGTGAGCAGCCGCGCGGGCGACTGGAAGCCGGCGCCGATCGGCGCGCCGAAGACCTTGGCCTTCATGAACGACATGTTCTGCGCCTCGGAGAGGCCGAACTTCGCCGGGTACTCGTACACCTCGCCCTTGAGCTTGGGCGCCAGCTGGTTGAGCACCTGGAACAGCGCGATGAAGATCGGCATCTGCAGCAGCACCGGCAGGCAGCCCGCGAACGGGTTCGCGTTGTGCTCCTTGTAGAGCTTCATCATCTCGGTGTTGAGGGTCTCTTTGTCGCCTTTGTGCTTGGCCTGCAGCTCCTTGATCTTGGGCTGCAACGCCGTCATCGCCCGCTGCGTCTTGATCTGCTTGACGAACAGCGGGTACATGAGCAGCCGCACGCAGACCGTGAGCAGGACGATCGCGAGGCCCCACGCGATGCCGCTGTCGTCACCGAACACCGGTCCGGTGAGGTCGTGCAGCTTCACGATGGCCTGCGCGATGAGCGTCAGCAGGCCGCGGAAGAGGTCCATCATCTACGTACCAACTCCTGCTCGGTGGGGCAGCCGCCCCGTAACGACGTCCGGCACCGGGTCATGGCCGCCGGGGTTGAACGGGTGGCAGCGCGCCAGGCGCCGCAGGGCGAGCCAGGCGCCGCGCAGCCCGTGCGTGCGCAACGCCTGCTCGGCGTACGCGCTGCACGACGGCGCGAAGCGGCACCGGGCGCCGAGGAACGGGCTCACGAACCGCCGGTAGCCCCGTACGAGGAGCAGCAGCACGGCGGTCACGGGGCGGCCAGCTTGCCGAACGCCGCGTCGACGAGCCGCGCGAGGTCGTTCGAGGACAGCTCGCCGGCGCCGGGCCTGGCCCGCACGACGAGGCGAGCCCCGGAGGGCAGCGAGGCGAGCCGCGTACGGAGCAGGTGCCGCAGGCGGCGGCGGAGGCGGTTGCGGGTGACGGCGTTGCCGACGACCTTGCCGATGACGAAGCCGACCTGCGGCGAGACCGGGTCGTCCACAGAGGCGAGGTGGAACGTCAGCGGGCCACGGGAGGTCCGGCGGCCGCGGCGTACGACGTCGGTGAACTCCGTGCGGCGCCGCAGCCGTGCGGCGGCGGGAAGCACGCGGGGCTAAGCCGAGAGCTCGCGGCGGCCCTTGGCGCGGCGCGCGGCGAGGATGGCGCGGCCGGCCCGGGTGCGCATGCGCAGCCGGAAGCCGTGCGTCTTGGCGCGGCGGCGGTTGTTCGGCTGGAACGTGCGCTTGCTCACGGGATCGGCTCCACGACAGTAAAAGGCGCACCGGACGTGACCGGCGCGTGCACAGAGGGGCACAACAGTACGCAGCGGCGCCCGGAGGGTCAAACACAGCCCTGGGGACACGCCGCGCGACCCGCAGGATAGACCCATCGGCCGATCGGTCAGACCTGTGGAGAACACCTTGTCCACAGCGTCGGCGCCGCGTTATGGTCCCTCGGCGCCGGCTTCCCCAGCCTCGTCCACTACCGGACGAAGCGTCCCGCCCGGCACGGTTCCCCTCCGTGTCGCGGTTCCGTTACCACTTCGTGACTCGTTGTGGACAACGGAGCGCCCGTACGACGCCCGGATACGTCCCGATATGGGTCGGTACGCACCCCGGCGGCTCCGCACACCGTGCACAGCTTGTGGACAGAGGTGTGGACGAACGTACGGACCAGTGGCCCTAGACAAAGGGTGCGACGCCCGTCGCACCCGCCAAGCGAGACCTGAAGAAGCAGGGGACGCGCGTGCCCGAGGACACCCTCGATCTGGTCGCTGTGTGGCAACGTTCGGTGGAGTCGCTTGCCGATGGAGCCCTCACGCCGCAGAACAAGGCGTGGATCCAGCTGACCCGCCCGCTCGGCCTCGTCGAGGACACGGCGCTGCTCGCCGCGCCGAACGAGTTCACCAAGGACCTGCTCGACACGCGGTACCGGCCGCTCATCGCCGAGGCGCTGTCGGGGCAGCTCGGCCGGCAGATCCGCGTCGCGGTCACCGTCGAGCCGCTTCCCGAGGAGGCGCAGGCGCCCGAGCAGGTGCCGGAGCCGACCGGCCCTGCCCCCGAAGCGCTCGTCTCGCCCGGTACGGGACGTGAGACGCCCGGGCGCGGCCCGACCGAGCCCGCGCGGCTGAACCCCAAGTACTCGTTCGAGACGTTCGTCATCGGCTCGTCCAACCGCTTCGCGCACGCCGCCGCGGTCGCCGTCGCCGAGGCGCCCGCGAAGGCGTACAACCCGCTGTTCATCTACGGCGAGTCCGGCCTCGGCAAGACGCACCTGCTGCACGCCATCGGCCACTACGCGCTGAACCTCTCCACCGCCGCCCGCGTGCGCTACGTGAGCAGCGAGGAGTTCACGAACGACTTCATCAACTCCATCCGCGACGACAAGGCCGGCGCGTTCCAGCGGCGCTACCGCGACGTCGACGTGCTGCTCGTCGACGACATCCAGTTCCTGGAGAACAAGGAGCGGACGCAGGAGGAGTTCTTCCACACGTTCAACACGCTCCACAACGCGAACAAGCAGATCGTCATCTCCTCGGACCGGCCGCCGAAGCAGCTGTCCACGCTGGAGGACCGGCTGCGCAACCGGTTCGAGTGGGGCCTCATCACCGATGTCCAGCCGCCCGAGCTGGAGACGCGCATCGCGATCCTCCGCAAGAAGGCGGCCGCCGAGCGGCTGAACGCCCCGCCTGAGGTCCTCGAGTACATCGCCTCCAAGATCCAGTCGAACATCCGCGAGCTCGAGGGCGCGCTCATCCGCGTGACCGCGTTCGCCAGCCTCAACAGGCAGGGCGTCGACCTCGCGCTCGCCGAGGTCGTGCTCAAGGACCTCATCCCCGACCACGGCGGCCCCGAGATCACCGCGGCGACGATCATGGCGGCGACGGCGGCGTACTTCGGCCTGTCCATGGAGGACCTCTGCGGCTCGTCCAGGTCCCGCGTCCTCGTCACGGCGCGGCAGATCGCCATGTACCTGTGCCGCGAGCTCACCGACCTGTCGCTGCCGAAGATCGGGCAGGCGTTCGGCGGCCGCGACCACACGACCGTCATGCACGCCGACCGCAAGATCCGCTCGCTCATGGCCGAACGCCGCGCCATCTACAACCAGGTCTCCGAGCTGACGAACCGCATCAAGGTCCGGGCCCGGCAGTCGTGACGGCGCTGCACACCCTGGGGAAAAGCATGTGGACGGCTGACCCGTCACCCGTGATCGCCTGGGGACAGCCGGGGACGAACGACGCCCCCTGTGTACTCCACAGCCGTTCTCCCCAGGGAGCGAAGGACAACTTTCCCGGCCTGACCTGCGACGATGCGCGTCGTCCCCAGGTTGGCGCCGCCTATGGAGACGTAGTTGTCTCTCCTATGAACTACACAAGACAAGAACAGGCACACATCCCACAGGCCGGAAGAGGGCGGTAGCAGTGAAGTTCCGAGTCGAACGCGACGAGTTCGCGGACGCCGTGGCCTGGACCGCCAGGTCCCTCCCGGCGCGCCCCGCCGTGCCCGTGCTCTCCGGCCTGCGCCTCGAGGTCAAGGGCCACGAGCTGACGCTGTCCGGCTTCGACTACGAGGTCTCCGCGCAGGCGACCTTGGAGGTCCAGGCGGAGGAGGCCGGCACCGTCGTCGTCCTCGGCCGCCTGCTCGCCGAGATCGCGCAGAAGCTCCCCGTCGCGCCGGTGCAGCTCACGACCGACGGCAACCGCGCCGTCCTCACGTGCGGCTCGGCGCGGTTCACCCTGCCGACCATGCCGGTCGAGGACTACCCGTCGCTGCCCGACATGCCGCCGGCCGCGGGCACCATCGCGTCCGACGCGTTCGCGGCCGCCGTCGGCCAGGTGTTCGTCGCCGCCGGCAAGGACGACACGTTGCCGATGCTCACCGGCGTCAAGGTCGAGATCGACGGCGACTCGCTCACGCTCGCGGCGACCGACCGCTACCGCCTCGCCGTCCGCGAGCTCAAGTGGCGCCCCGACGGCGACGGCGCGACGTCCACCGCGCTGATCCCCGCGCGGACGCTCGCCGACGCCGCCAAGACGCTCGCCAGCACCGGCGCCGAGGTCGGGGTCGCGCTCGGCAACGGCGCGCAGGGCGAGGGCATGGCCGGCTTCGCGGGCGGCACCCGGCGCACCACCACGCGGCTGCTCGAAGGCGACTTCCCGGCCTACCGCGCGCTCATCCCCGCCGACTTCGCCTCCGTCGCGTCGGTCAACACCACGACGCTCATGGACGCGGTCAAGCGCGTGGCTCTCGTCGCGGCCCGCAACACGCCGATCCGGCTGTCGTTCGACGCCGGCGAGCTGGTGCTCGACGCCGGCACGGGCGACGAGGCGCAGGCGTCGGAGGCGATCGAGGCGCAGTACGAGGGCGAGCCGATGACGATCGCGTTCAACCCGACGTACCTCCTCGACGGGCTCGCGGCGATCGGCACCGACGACGCCGAGCTGTCGTTCAACGGCCCGGTCAAGCCCGCGGTCATCACCGGCAAGGGCGCCGAGGACTACCGGTACCTCCTCATGCCGATCCGCCTCTCCGGCTGACGACACCGTTGACCGCCAGGGGGCTCCGCCGTAGACAACCCACGGACGGAGGAATGGCGATGGATCCGACAGACGACGAGTACGAGGCCCAGCCATACGTCCCCAACGAACCGCTGCGGCGGGCAGCGGCGAAGGCACCAAAGGTGTTCCGGCGCCTCGATGACAAGATGCCCGGGTGAGCGCACTCGGGATGGTCGGGCTCGGCCGGATGGGCTGGGGCATGACCCAGCGGATCCGCGAGCGCGGGCTCGACGTCGTGGGCTACGACCGTTCGCCGGAGCACGCCGACGTCGCCTCGCTGGAGGCTCTGGTCGAGGCGCTCCCAGCGCCGCGCGTCGTCTGGGTGATGCTCCCCGCCGGCCCGCCCACGCAGGGCACGCTCGACACCCTGCTCACGCTGCTGAGCGCCGGCGACGTAGTCGTCGAGGGCGGCAACTCCAACTTCCGCGACTCCGTCGCCCGCGCCGCGACGTTCGCCGAGCAGGGCATCGGCTACGTCGACGCCGGCGTCTCGGGCGGCGTCTGGGGGCTGACCGAGGGGTTCTGCCTCATGGTCGGCGGCGCGGCCGAGCACGTCGCGGCCGCGCGGCAGTACTTCGACGCCCTCGCCCCCGAGGGCGGCTTCGTGCACGCGGGCGAGTCCGGCGCCGGGCACTTCACGAAGATGGTCCACAACGGCATCGAGTACGGCCTCATGCAGGCCTACGCCGAGGGCTACGAGCTCATGGCCGCGACCGACCTCGCCATCGACGTGCCGGCGACGTTCGCCGCGTGGCGCCACGGCTCCGTCGTCCGGTCCTGGCTCCTCGAGCTCATGGTCCGCGCGCTGGAGGAGGACCCCGGCCTGGAGAAGGTCCGCGGCTACGCCGACGACTCCGGCGAGGGCCGCTGGACCGTCGACGAGGCGGTCCGCGCCGCCGTACCCCTGCCCGTCATCAGCGCCGCGCTCTTCGCCCGCTTCGCGAGCAGGCAGGACGAGTCGATCGCCATGAAGGTGATCGCGACGCTGCGCAACCAGTTCGGCGGCCACGCGGTCCTCCCGGAGACCGGCGAGACCCGCGGGAACGTCGCCACCTGATGTACGTCTCCCGCCTCGGCCTGACCGACTTCCGTTCGTACCCGGAGGCGCTGGTCGAGTTCGAGCCGGGCGCGGCGACGCTCATCGGCCCGAACGGCCAGGGCAAGACCAACCTCGTCGAGGCCATTGGCTACGTCGCCACCCTCGGCTCGCACCGCGTCGCCACCGACGCGCCGCTGGTCCGCGCCGGCGCCGAACGCTCCGTCGTCCGCTGCGAGGTCCAGCGCGACGGGCGCGCCACGCTCGTCGAGATCGAGATCACCGCGGGCAAGGCCAACCGCGCGCGCATCAACCGCTCGCCCGTGCCGCGCCCCCGCGAGGTGCTGGGAACGCTCCGTACGGTGCTCTTCGCCCCCGAGGACCTCGCGCTCGTCAAGGGCGACCCGCACGACCGGCGGCACTTCCTCGACCAGCTGCTCATCGCGCGTACGCCCCGCTACCACGGCGTCAAGGCCGACTACGACCGCGTCCTCAAGCAGCGCAACGCCCTGCTGAAGTCGGCCGGCTTCGCGCGCGGCGGCGCCGACTTCCGCACGCTCGACGTGTGGGACGAGCACCTCGCCAACCACGGCGCCGAGCTGCTCGCCGGCCGCCTCGAGGCCGTCGAGGCGCTGCGGCCGCTGGTCGACAAGGCGTACGACGTCCTCTCCGGCGGCGGCGGACCCACGGCGCTGGACTACAAGTCCTCCCTCGGCCCCGACGCCCCGATGGTTCCCGACCGCGACATGCTCTCCGCCGCGCTGCTCAACGACCTCGCCCGCATGCGCCCGCAGGAGCTCGACCGCGGCATCAGCCTCGTCGGCCCGCACCGCGACGAGCTCGCGCTGTCCATCGGCACGCTGCCCGCCAAGGGGTACGCCTCCCACGGCGAGTCGTGGTCGCTCGCGCTGGCCCTGCGCATCGCCTCGCACGACCTGCTCACCGCCGACGGCGGCGAGCCGGTGCTCATCCTCGACGACGTGTTCGCCGAGCTCGACGCCTCGCGCCGCGACCGCCTCGCGCACCTCTGCGCGCCCCGCGAGCAGGTGCTCATCACCGCGGCCGTCATCGCCGACGTACCCGAGGAGCTGCAGGGCGCCCGCTACGACGTCGCCGCCGGGCAGGTCACCCGTGTCCGATGACGCGCACGACGACCTGAGCGGCCCCGACCTGGCCCGGCAGATGCTGGAGCAGGCGAAGGCCCGCGCGCCCAAGCCGAAGCCCAAGCGCCGTCGCCCGAGCCGCGAGGCCGGCGACCCGGTGAGCTTCGGTACGGCGATCGCGGCGTTCCTCAAGAACGAGGGCTGGGAGAAGGACGCGCGCGAGCACGCGATCTTCGCCCGCTGGGAGCGGATCGCCGGCCACGAGATCGCCGACCACTGCACGCCGGTCTCGCTGCGCGACGGCGACCTGGTCCTCACCGCCGAGTCGACCGCGTGGGCGACGCAGCTGCGGCTCATGGCCCGCCAGATCGCCGACCGCGTCAACTCCGACCTCGGCGCCACCGTCGTCAAGAGCGTCCGGGTCAACGGCCCCTCGTCGGCCAAGCGCAGGCCCGGCGAGTGGCGCGTGTCCGGCGGCCGCGGCGAGCGCGACACGTACGGCTGAGCCGGGCGCCGCGCACACGGCGACACCCGGCCCACCCGGCAGTTACTGGTGGGTAGCGACGAACGCCGAGCACGAACTGGTGACCCACGACGTCGCTACTCACCAGTAACCTCGCGCGGCGCCGCGCAGACCCACACCAACCCCCGCTCCGCGTATCGGTATCCACAGCCGAGGCGTTCGCGGCGGAGAATCGTCCACAGGCGGCTCCACGGCGCGTTTCTGTCGCTCCGACCCGGTAGGATGACGGGAGTTCCAACGCGCACGGCCGCTGTACGGGCCGTAGCCGCGTTCCACGGCACGCAGAGCCCTCCGAGCCCCGGCGGTGCGCGCGTGCGCGCGAAAGGGTGTGCATCGGGTGGCGGGTGGACCTTCGTACGACGCCAGCAGCATCAAGGTGCTCGAAGGCCTGGAGGCGGTCCGCAAGCGCCCCGGCATGTACATCGGCTCCACCGGCGAGCGCGGCCTGCACCACCTCGTCTACGAGGTCGTCGACAACGCCGTCGACGAGGCCCTCGCCGGCCACGCCACCGAGATCCACGTGACGCTCCTCGCCGACGGCGGCGTCCGGGTCAAGGACGACGGCCGCGGCATCCCCGTCTCCAAGCACCCCACCGAGAAGCGTCCCGCCGTCGAGGTCGTGCTCACGACGCTGCACGCCGGCGGCAAGTTCGACTCCGGGTCGTACGCCGTCTCCGGCGGCCTGCACGGCGTCGGTGTCTCCGTCGTCAACGCGCTGTCCTCCCGTCTCGAGGTCGAGATCGAGCGCGACGGCTACGTCTGGTACCAGCCGTACGCCATGTCCAAGCCGGCGGCGCCGCTGGAGAAGCGCGGGGAGAGCAGCCGTACCGGCAGCACGGTGTCGTTCTGGGCCGACCCGACGATCTTCGAGACCACGGTCTACAACTTCGAGACGATCTCCCGCCGCATGCAGGAGATGGCGTTCCTCAACAAGGGCCTCAAGATCGTTCTCCGCGACGAGCGCGAGGAGGTCCCCCACGAGATCGTCTACCGCTACGCCGGCGGCATCATCGACTTCGTCAAGCACCTCAACGCCACCAAGGACGCGATCCACAAGTCGGTCATCTACTTCGAGTCCAAGGGCGAGGGGCTCGAGGCCGA
Source organism: Frankiaceae bacterium (assembly GCA_035556555.1). Classification (GTDB taxonomy): domain Bacteria; phylum Actinomycetota; class Actinomycetes; order BP-191; family BP-191; genus BP-191. The sequence continues at coordinate 37,619 of DATMES010000036.1, read as the reverse complement.
GATCGCGATGCAGTGGAACGGCACGTACTCCGAGTCGGTCTACACGTTCGCCAACACCATCAACACCCACGAGGGCGGCACGCACGAGGAGGGCTTCCGCGCGGCGCTGACCTCGGTCGTCAACAAGTACGCCCGCGACGCCAAGCTGCTCAAGGACAAGGACGACGCGCTCACCGGCGACGACGTCCGCGAGGGCCTCACCGCGATCGTCAGCATCAAGCTGTCCAACCCGCAGTTCGAGGGCCAGACCAAGACCAAGCTCGGCAACACCGAGGCGAAGTCGTTCGTCCAGAAGGCCTGCAACGACTGGATCCGCGACTGGTTCGACCGCAACCCCGGCGAGGCCAAGGACGTCATCATGAAGGCGACGCAGGCGGCCCGCGCCCGCATCGCCGCCCGCCAGGCCCGCGACCTCACCCGCCGCAAGTCGCTGCTGGAGAGCAGCTCGCTGCCCGGCAAGCTCGCCGACTGCCAGTCGACGGACCCCAGGGAGTCCGAGATCTACGTCGTCGAGGGTGACTCGGCGGGCGGCTCCGCCAAGGGCGGCCGCAACCCGATGTTCCAGGCGATCCTCCCGATCCGCGGCAAGATCATCAACGTCGAGAAGGCGCGGATCGACCGGGTCCTCAAGAACAACGAGGTCCAGGCGATGATCACCGCGCTCGGCACCGGGGTCTACGACGACTTCGACATCACCAAGCTGCGGTACCACAAGATCGTGCTCATGGCCGACGCCGACGTCGACGGCCAGCACATCACGACGCTGCTGCTGACCCTGCTGTTCCGGTACATGAAGCCGTTGATCGAGGCGCAGCACGTCTACCTCGCCAAGCCGCCGCTCTACAAGCTGAAGTGGAGCCGTGACGAGCACGAGTACGCGTACTCCGACCGCGAGCGCGACGGGCTCATGGAGGCCGGGCTCGCGGCCGGCAAGAAGATCAACAAGGACGACGGCATCCAGCGCTTCAAGGGCCTCGGCGAGATGAACGCCTCCGAGCTCTGGGACACCACGATGGACCCGGCCAAGCGGGTGCTGCGTCTCGTCACGCTCGACGACGCGGCGACCGCCGACGAGCTGTTCAGCGTGCTCATGGGCGAGGACGTCGAGGCGCGGCGCGCGTTCATCATGCGCAACGCCAAGGACGTCCGGTTCCTCGACATCTAGCCGCTCCGGCGTTACGGAAGGACACCTGAGTTGGTCGACGTACCGGCCCACGACCGCATCGAGCCGGTCGGCATCGAAGTCGAGATGCAGCGCAGCTTCATCGACTACGCGATGTCGGTCATCGTGTCCCGCGCGCTCCCCGACGTCCGCGACGGCCTCAAGCCGGTGCACCGGCGGGTGCTGTACGCGATGTACGACGGCGGCTACCGCCCCGACCGCGGCTACGTGAAGTGCGCCCGCGTCGTCGGCGACGTCATGGGCAACTACCACCCCCACGGCGACACCGCGATCTACGACACCCTCGTCCGCCTCGCGCAGCCGTGGTCCATGCGCGCGCCGCTCATCGACGGCAACGGCAACTTCGGCTCGCCCGGCAACGACCCGGCCGCGGCCATGAGGTACTGCATCACGGGCGACACCAGGGTCCGTACGTTCGACGGCACTCCCCGCATCGACGCGCTCGTGCCCGGCGCGGCGCCCGACTCCGAGCACGACCTCGACCTCAAGGTCGAGGGGCGGCTCGGAGAGCCGGTCCGCGCGACGAAGCTCTTCCACTCCGGCGACCACCCGACGAAGCGCGTGGTCACGTCCGAGGGGTACGAGCTCACCGGCACGCTCAACCACCCGCTCCTCTGCCTCACGGCGCCCGCGGGCGTCCCGATGCTGCTGTGGAAGCTGGTCGAGGAGATCGAGCCCGGCGACGTCGTCGCCCTGCGCCGGCCGACCGAGGCCGTGCCAGCCGACGTGACGCAGGAGGACTGGCAGCTCGCGTTCCTCGCGGGCGCGATGGTCTCCGAGGGCTGGGCGGGCGAGAAGCGCGCCGGGTTCAACAACGAGGACGAGACGTACTTCCGCGACGTCGTCGAGGCGTACGACGCGATCGTGGGCGGTCCGCGCTACGTCAACTCGCGGACGATCGCGTCCGGCAACGTCATCCACGAGCTCGACGTGCAGAACCTCGACGCGTTCCGGGCCTCGCCGCTGGCGTGCCTCGTCGGGCTGCGCAGCGCCGCGAAGGTCGTACCCGAGTTCGTGTGGACCGGGTCGCCGGGGGTCAAGCGGGCATTCCTTCAGTCGCTCCTCACGGGCGACGGTTCCTCGTCGCTGCTGCCGCGCAACACGATCCAGGTGTCGTACCCGACGCGGAGCCGCCGGCTCGCGCGTGACGTGCAGGACCTCCTGCTGGAGTTCGGCGTGGTCTCGCGCCTGTGCACGCACGCGAGCGGCGAGTACAAGGTCGTCGTCACCAACCGCCGTGACGCCCGCCGGTTCGCGCGGGAGGTCGGTTTCGTCGGCGCCAAGCAGGCCAAGCTCGACGCCGCCCTGGAGACGATCCCGCTGGAGAGCACCGCGCTGTCCGGCGACCACATCCCGTTCGTGGCCGGGTACCTGCGCGCCGAGGGCGCCACCTCGTACGCCGACCGCGACTGGCTGCGCAGGCACAACGTCGACCGGGTCGAGCGCTGGGAGCGCGACGCCGGCCTGATCTGGTCGCACGTCACCAGCGCCGAGGCCCGGCGGGTCGTGGAGCCGCTCGTCGAGTCCGGCTACTACTTCGCCGAGGTGGCGACCGTCGAGGACGCCGGTATCCAGCCGGTCTACTCCATCCGGGTCGACACCGACGACCACGCGTTCGTCTCCAACGGCTTCGTCAGCCACAACACCGAGGCCAAGCTCGCGCCGCTCGCCATGGAGATGCTGCGGGAGATCGACCAGGAGACGGTCGACTTCAAGCCCAACTACGACGGCCGCTCCTCCGAGCCGACGGTCCTCCCCAGCCGCATCCCCAACCTGCTGGTCAACGGCGCCGCCGGCATCGCGGTCGGCATGGCGACGAGCATCCCGCCGCACAACCTCCGCGAGGTCGCGGCCGGCGTCGAGTGGGCGCTCGACCACCCCGACGCGCAGCCCGAGGAGCTCCTCGAGGCCTTGATGGAACGAATCAAGGGCCCCGACTTCCCGACCGCCGCGCTGGTCGTCGGCCGCCAGGGCATCGAGGACGCCTACCGCACCGGCCGCGGCTCCATCCGTATGCGCGCCGTCGTCGAGGTCGACGAGGACCGCAAGGGCCGCACGATCCTCGTGGTGACCGAGCTGCCGTACCAGGTCAACCCCGACAACCTCGCCGAGAAGATCGCCGAGCTGGTCAAGGACGGCAAGATCAGCGGCATCGCCGACGTCAAGGACGAGTCGAGCGCCCGCACCGGCCAGCGCCTCGTCATCGTGCTCAAGCGCGACGCCGTCGCGAAGGTCGTCCTCAACAACCTGTACAAGCACACGCAGCTGCAGGACACGTTCGGCGCCAACATGCTCGCGATCGTCGACGGCGTGCCGCGCACGCTGCGCCTCGACGAGTTCGTGACGTACTACGTCGAGCACCAGGTCGAGGTCATCCAGCGCCGCACCCGCTACCAGCTGCGCAAGGCCGAGGAACGCGCCCACATCCTGCGTGGCCTCGCCAAGGCCCTCGACCAGCTCGACGCCGTCATCGCGCTCATCCGCGGCTCCGAGTCGGCCGAGGCGGCGCGGTCAGGCCTCATGGACCTGCTCGACATCGACGAGATCCAGGCCGTCGCGATCCTCGACATGCAGCTGCGCCGGCTCGCCGCCCTCGAACGCCAGAAGATCATCGACGAGCTCGGCGAACGCGAGCGGGAGATCGCCGACCTGCGCGACATCCTCGCCAACGTCCCCCGGCAGCGTTCGATCATCAAGACCGAGCTGGCCGAGATCGCGGAGAAGTACGGCGACGAGCGGCGTACGCGGCTCCTCCCCGCCGAGGGCGACCTCTCCGACGAGGACCTCATCGCGCAGGAGGACGTCGTCGTCACGGTGACGCGCGGCGGCTACGCCAAGCGCACCAAGACCGACGTCTATCGGCAGCAGCGCCGCGGCGGCCGCGGCGTGCAGGGCGCGCAGCTGCGCGAGGACGACATCGTCGAGCACTTCTTCGTCACCAACACGCACCACTGGATCCTGTTCTTCACGAACAAGGGCCGTGTCTACCGCTGCAAGGCGTACGAGCTGCCCGAGCAGGCCCGCACCGCCAAGGGCCAGCACGTGGCGAACATCCTCGCGTTCCAGCCGGACGAGAAGATCGCCCAGGTCATCGACATCAAGGACTACGGCGTCGCGCCGTACCTCGTCCTCGCCACCCGCAAGGGCATCACGAAGAAGACGGCGCTGAGCGAGTTCGACTCCAACCGTTCCGGCGGGCTCATCGCGGTCAACCTCCGCGAGGACGACGAGCTCATCGGCGCGACGCTCATCACCGCCGAGGACGACCTGATCCTGGTCAGCCGGCAGGCGCAGTCGATCCGGTTCACGGCCGACGACGAGGCGTTGCGCCCCATGGGCCGCGCGACCTCGGGCGTCATCGGCATGCGCCTCAACGACGGCGACGAGCTGCTGTCGATGCAGGTCGTCCAGGAGGGCGCGGCGCTGCTCGTCGTCACCGACGGCGGGTTCGGCAAGAAGACGCGGATCGAGGAGTACTCGCCGCAGGGGCGCGGCGGCAAGGGCGTGCTCACCGCGCGCATCGTCGCCAAGCGCGGCCAGCTCGTCGGCGCGCTCGTCGTGCAGCCCGACGACGAGCTGTTCGCCATCACCTCCAACGGCGTCGTCATCCGGATGCCGGTCAAGCCGCTGCGTCACCTCTCGCGCGCCACGATGGGCGTCAAGCTCATCAACCTCGACGCCGGCGCTACCGTCGTCGCCGTGGCCCGCAACGCCGAGAACGACGACGCCGACGACGAGGGGGCCGGCGCGTGACGCCCGGCCCGTCGGCCGCCGCCGGCCCGGCGTCCGCGCAGCCGTTGAAGACCGGCAAACCCCGGCGGGCACGGCTCGTCGTACGCCGCGTCGACCCGTGGTCGGTGCTGAAGTTCTCGCTGCTGTTCTCGATCTGCCTGCTCATCGTGTTCGTCGTCGCGGTGGCGGCGCTCTACTTCGCGCTCGACTCGCTCGGGATCTTCGACTCGATCAACGACATCGTCCGCGACATCACCGAGACCGGGCCCGCCGACCGGCCCACGGGCGGCTTCGACGTGACGTTCTCCGCGGGCAAGGTCATCGGCGGCGCGGCGGTCATCGGGGCGATCAACGTCGTCATCATCACCGCGATCAGCACCCTCGGCGCGTTCCTCTACAACCTCTGCTCGGACATCGTCGGCGGCATCGAGCTGACGCTGGCGGAGCGGGACTGACGGCGCCTGGGGTACCCTCTCCTCCGCACGCGGGCCTGTAGCTCAGCTGGTTAGAGCGCATCCCTGATAAGGATGAGGCCGGAGGTTCAAGTCCTCCCAGGCCCACTCGCACACCCCGCACGACAACGGCCCGTCCGCACCTCGCGGACGGGCCGACTCGTGCGTACGACCGCTCAGCAGACGCGCTCGGAGACCACCTGGCAGACGATGGAGTGCGGGTCGTAGATCGCGCAGTTCAGCTCGCGGCTCACGCACGCGACGATCGGGGCGGTGGGGATCGCGGCGCCGGCGATGCCGGTCAGCTCCTCCGTGGTCAGCTCGCCGAGCGTCTCCGCGCGCAGAGCAAGAACTCGTCTGGGTCTCATCGTGCTCCTCCGTGTCGTACGGGTAGGGACCGCCGACGGTACCGGCGACGCGGCGGGGTGACGAGACCGGCGTATCCGGCGGCTCACCTGGGGAGTACGCTGCGCCGCATGGTCATGGGGGTACCGCCGCCGGACAGCGCGGCTCAGCACGTCGGCCGCAACGACGCGCTCGCCACGGGGCGTCAGCCCGACGCCGCCACGGTCCGTGCCGCCGAGCAGATGCACGCCGCGGGGCTCAAGTACCGGCCCGCCATGATCACGCCGACAGTGTGGGTGGTCATCGGGATCCTCGTCGTCCTCGGGATCCTGGCGGTCGTCTCCAGCTAGACCCCGACGTCCACAGGCTCCGCGGGCGGGCCTTCGCGCAGCAACGTCTCCAGCGCCGTCGCCAGCACGGCCGGCACCAGGCGCTCGGTCGCGGCGCGCAGCTCCGCGAGCGTCCACCACCGGTGTACGAAGCCGGCCTCGTGCTCCTCGTCGGTGAACCCGCTCGTGTCGACCTCGAACGCCGCCACCCGCGCCACGAACCACCGCTCCCTGCAGTCGTACGTCACCCCGCCCCACGCCACGACGTGCCGCCGGTGCCAGACCTCGGGCCCGAGCACGACCTCCGCGCCCGTCTCCTCGCGTACCTCGCGCACGGCGGCAGCCGCCGCGTCCTCGCCCGGCTCCACAGCGCCGCCGGGCGGGAACCAGAAGCCGTCGCCCGCGTCGCTCACACCGCGGAACAGCAGCAGCCTGTCCGCGTCGTCGAGCAGCAGCACCCGCGCGCCAGGGCGCACCACCGGGGAGGTCACCGGGCGATGGTGCACCTACGCCAGGACGTACGCGAGCGCCGCCGCGACGAGGACCGCCGCGCTCGGCCGGGCGAGCGGCAGCGGCCGCCCCGCCGCCTTCTCCAGCCACGCCAGGACGGCGAACGCCGCCATGAACGCCACCGAGCCCGTCGCCATCGCGGCGAGCATCAGCGCCCCGCACGACCCGACGCACGCCGCGCCCTGGCCGAGCCCGAGCCGCCCGGCGGCGCGGCGGGCGCGCGCGCCGTGCGCGGGCAGCACGTCCACGGTGCGGCAGGCGCGGAGGAACGTCCGCTTGTACGGCGTCAGCTGCCACCCCGCCGCGAGCGCCAGAGCAACCCCCGCGCCGGCGCCGCCGGACCCCGGCTCGGCCACCGCGTGCGCCGCGAGGTCCGCCAGCGCGAACGCGCCGAGGAACGCCGTCCACGCCGCGAGGTACCCGCCGAGGAACAGGGCGACGGCGGGACCCGGCACGAGCGTGTTGGCCGCGACGTACCGCGCGACCGGCAGGCACGACGGCCCCATCATCGCGACCGTCATCACCTGCCACGCGACGACCGACCCGGCCCGCTCGTGGCCGAACCACCCGCCGTACCCCGCGGCGTACGCGCCGGCCAGCACGACCCACGCCACGACGATCGCCGCGACCACCCACGGCAGCGGCGGGAGCCGGCGTACCGGCCCCCGCCACGGCAGCACCGTCATCGACGGACCCGCCTACTGCGTGCTGATGCTGACCCGGCCGACCCGCGGCCGCCCGTGCACGGCGCCGCCCTCGGCCACGTCGTCGCCGCCGACCGGCACGAACGACACCGTCGCCGCGAGCTCGTCCCACTCGCCGCGGTCGCGCAGCCCGGAGACGAGGTCGGTGATGTCGAACGTGTGCACCATCGGCCCCAGCCCGTGCGAGTCCGCGTCGAGCTGCCGGCGGAACCCGAAGAACGACACCAGCCCGACGAGCCGGTCGCCGCCGCCGCCGGGCGCGTCCGCGGGGAGGTTGAGGTGGACCTCCCACGACGTGCCGGGCGTGTGCTCGGCGGTGAGCCCCTCGACGTTGAGGTACACGTGCTGCGCCGACGCGTCGGCCGGGTCGGCGACCGCGCGCAGCCGGTCGTTGCCGCCGCCGCCCACGGGGACCGTGACGTCCGTACGGCCGCCGGTCAGCTCGACCTCGTTCTCGGACGCCGCGACGAGCCGCGGGGCGTTGCGCCGCGCCGCGCCGGGGTCGACCGCGTCGCCGGAGCCACCCGCGGCACGACCGGTCGGTGCCGCCATCCGCGCCCCCTCCTCCGCCGCCGTCGGCTCGTACACGTAGTCCAGCTGGGACAGGCTGCTCACGTCGCCCGGCGTCATGGTCTGCGGGTCGCCGTTCTCGTCCCAGAAGTGGAACACGTACCCCGTCCACGCCTTGACGCGGTCGGGGTTGGCGCCGCCGGCGTCGTTCCAGACGCTCCACAGCCTGTCGATGTTCGAGTGGTGCAGCCAGAAGATCGGGTCCTCGGCGGCGCAGTTCGGGTCGACCATCCAGCCGCCGACGCACGGGTCCTGCTCGTTGCCGCCGATCTGCACGTGCACCTGGTTGTGCGGGATGTTCTCGAGCCGCCCGAACACGTGCGGCTCGTGGCTCCAGCCGGTCGGCACGCTGCCGAAGCCAGGCAGCGGCGGGCCGGAGAAGTTCGTCGCGGTGAGCGCCTCGAGCGACACGACGCTGGGCGGCAGCGGGTCGCCGTCGTTGTACTTCTGGGCCCGGTGCGTCGTGTAGAGCGGGTTCGGCTGCTCGCCCTGGCCGTCGGGGTTCCACGTGGGCAGGCGGAACGCCGGCGGCATCGCCGCCTGCTGCGTGCTGGCGCTGTAGTTCCAGTACGGCAGCGACCAGTCGTCGGGACCTCCCTGGGCGATGACGATCGAGCGGACGATGCGCTCGAACCAGTAGCAGTACATGCGGTGCCAGGGCAGGAAGTACCACGAGCCGTGCTGGCACTGGTTCCACGTGGCTCCGGCGGGCGGGGTCGTGTACGTGCCGTGCATCGCGGCCTGGTACGTCCAGCTCGTCGGGTCGTCGTCCGCCCTCGACCGCATCTCCACGACGGCCTTGGCGTACGCCAGGGTGTAGGGGTCCCAGACGTTGCCGGGGTCTTCGGTCTCCAGCTCCCAGGCGTTCCTGCGGGTGTACGTCGCCATGCGTCTACCTCCGTGTTCGGCTTCCCCCTGAACGGCCGTGTCGACGGGGGGCGACACGGCAGCCGTACGAGATCCAACACCCGCCGAGGGGCATGGCGTCAAACAGCCGTCAGGCGGAGAAGCGCCGCAGGCGCAGCGAGTTCGTCACGACGAACACCGACGAGAACGCCATCGCCGCGCCCGCGATGAGCGGGTCCAGCAGGCCCGCGGCGGCGAGCGGGATGGCGGCGACGTTGTAGGCGAACGCCCAGAACAGGTTGCCCTTGATCGTGCTCAGCGTGCGCCGCGACAGCCTGATGGCCGTCGCCGCCGCGCGCAGGTCGCCGCCGACCAGCGTGAGGTCGCTCGCCTCGATCGCGGCGTCGGTGCCGGTGCCCATCGCGAGGCCGAGGTCGGCCTGCGCGAGCGCCGCGGCGTCGTTGACGCCGTCGCCGACCATGGCGACGACGCGCCCCTCGTCCTGCAGGCGCTTGACGACGTCGACCTTGTCCGCGGGGAACACCTCCGCCACGACCTCGTCGATCCCCACCTGCGCGGCGACGGCGCGAGCCGTGCGCTCGTTGTCGCCGGTCAGCAGGACCGGTCGCAGACCCAGGCCGCGCAGCGCGCGTACGGCGTCCGCGCTCGACGGTTTCGGCTCGTCGGCGACGACGAGCACCGCGCGGACGGCGCCGTCCCACCCGGCGTACACCGGCGTACGTCCGGCCGCCTCCGCCGCGTCGACCGCGGCGGCCAGCGAGTCAGGCACGCGCAGCGCCCAGTCGGCGAGCAGCGCCGCCCGGCCCGCGAACACCGCGTGCCCCTCCACCACGCCGGTCACCCCGGCGCCCGGCGTGCTGCCGAACGACTCGACGTCCGGCAGCGGGCCCGGCGCCGCGGCCGCGACGGCGCGTGCGATCGGGTGCTCGGAGGCGTTCTCGACGGCGCCGGCGAGGCGGAGCACCTCGTCGCGCGTCGTGTCGCCGGTCACCGCGACGTCGACGAGCGTCATGCGCCCGCTCGTCACCGTGCCGGTCTTGTCGAGGACGACGGTGTCGACGCGGCGCGTCGACTCCAGGACCTCGGGGCCCTTGATGAGGATGCCGAGCTGCGCGCCGCGGCCGGTGCCGACGAGCAGCGCCGTCGGCGTGGCGAGCCCGAGCGCGCAGGGGCAGGCGATGATGAGCACCGCGACCGCCGCGCCGAACGCCTTCGTCGCGCTCGCGCCGTCGACGAGCCAGTACGCCAGCGTCGCCGCGGCGAGCACGAGCACGACGGGCACGAACACCGCCGACACCCTGTCGGCCAGCCGCTGCACGGGCGCCTTGCCCGACTGCGCGGCCGTGACGAGGCGGGCGATCTGCGCCAGCGCGGTGTCGTTGCCGACCCGGGTGGCGCGGACGACGAGCCGGCCGCCGGCGTTGACGGTGGCGCCGGTGACGGTGCTGCCTGGCCCGACCTCGACCGGCACGGACTCGCCGGTGAGCATGCTCTCGTCGACTGCCGACGTGCCCTCGGCGACGACGCCGTCGGTGGCGACCTTCTCGCCGGGGCGTACGACGAACAGGTCCCCGACGGCGAGGGACTCGACCGGAACGCGGACCTCGGTGCCGTCGCGCAGCACGCCGACGTCCTTGGCGCCGAGCTCGAGCAGCGCGCGCAGCGCCGCGCCGGAACGCCGCTTGGCCCGCGCCTCGAAGTACCGGCCCAGCAGGATCAGCGTCGTCACGCCGGCCGCGACCTCGAGGTAGAGGTCGGGCATGCCCGGGTGGCCCATCTCCATGCCGGGCTCGCCCGCGCCGCCCAGGAACAGCGCCCACACCGACCAGCCGAACGCCGCCGTCACGCCCAGGGAGATCAGCGTGTCCATGGTGGAGGCGCGGTGCCGCGCGTTGACGACCGCGGCGCGGTGGAACGGCCACGCGCCCCAGACGACCACCGGCGCCGTCAGCGCGAACGCCAGCCACTGCCAGAAGCGGAACTGCAGCGGCGGCACCATCGACAGCAGCACGACGGGCACGGTCAGGGCGGCGGAGGCGTACAGCCGCTGCCGCAGCGGCGCGGTCTCGTCGGCCTCGTCGTTCGGCTCGGGGGGCGCCGCCGACGGCAGCGCGGCCGTGTAGCCAGTGGCCTCCACCGTCTTCACGAGGTCCTCGGGGGTCACGACCGCGGGGTCGTACGAGACGGTGGCCGTCTCGGTGGCGTAGTTGACCGACGCCGTCACGCCGTCGAGGCGGTTCAGCTTCTTCTCGATGCGGGCGGCGCAGGAGGCGCAGGTCATGCCGCCGACGGCGAGTGAGACGTCGTTCACGGCCACTACCCCCTCACGGTGTATCCGGCCTCGTCGATGGCCGCGCGGATCGCGGCGTCGTCGAGAGGCTCGCCGTCGACGGTGACGGTCTTGGCGCCGAGGTCGACGGTGACGTCGGCGACGCCCCCGACCTTCGTGACCTCGCCGGTGATGGCGTCGACGCAGTGCTGGCAGGTCATCCCGTCGACCGTGTACGTACGCGTGCTCATGTCGCTCCCTAGGAACGGACCAGGCGGCGTACCGCCGCCGCGGCCTCGGTGATCTTGGCGTCGCTCTCCGCGCCACCGGCGGCCACCGCCGCGGCGACGCAGTGGTGCAGGTGGTCCTCGAGGAGCCCGAGCGCGACGGCTTCGAGCGCCTTCGTCGCGGCGGAGATCTGGGTGAGGACGTCGATGCAGTACGTGTCCTCCTCGACCATCCGCTGGATGCCGCGGACCTGGCCCTCGATGCGGCGCAGCCGCTTGGTCAGGTCGTCCTTGCCGGCCGTGTACCCGTGCATGTCGTGGCCTCCTCGGTCGCTCGCAACCAGCGTACCCCCCAGGGGTATTCCACGTCGCGCGGGGCGAGTGTGGGGTACGGTCGGAGACCGAGCCCGTTGTCCTGGTGCGAGAGGCGTACACACGATGGCCAAGAAGAAGAAGCTGTTCCTGCTGGTCGCCGCCGTCGGCGGGTTCTTCGCCGCGAAGAAGGCCAAGGCGAAGAAGGACGAGCAGGACCTCTGGACCGAGGCCACGGCGGCGCCGGACCTGCGCTAGCTGCCCTTGGCGCCGTCGCGTCCCGCGGCCTTGCGCCGAAGCGACGTCAGACGGCCTTCCTGTCGTGCGCGGCGTGCCGTCAACGCGGCCAGCGCAGAGCGTACGTCGGGATCTTGTGCCTGCTGCGCAAGGTGCGACGAGACGACATCGCGCAAGACATCGGCCCCTGAGGTGTTGTCCAGGAACGCCAGCGCGCGCAGCACATCGTGCTCGCCTTCGGTCAGCCTGATGTTCACCTGTTCAGAACGTGCGCGCTCGCTTGCCAGTTTTTGTCGCACCCCCTCGCTAGAGTCTAGAGAGTAGATCGTAGCGGTCAGGGTGAGTGACGAGGAGTGCGTGTGACGCAACGGATCGGCCGCTCGCGGCAGCGGCCGAGCGTCATCTCGTTGTTCGCCGGAGCGGGGGGAATGGACGTCGCTCTCGAGCGCGCCGGATGGCGGACGGTGACGGCGACGGATAGCGACTCCGACTGCGTCACGACGATGGTCGCGTCTCGGGAAGCCCATATTCCGATCATGGGCGGACCCTGTGACACATACCTCCGCGGTGCGCGGATCGTCCGCGCAGACATCCGCGGTCTGAACGGGGCGGATCTCCGTCCCGCCCGCGCTGGGAAGGCGTGGCGGCCTACGTTGCTCGCGGGCGGACCGCCGTGCCAGCCATGGTCGTCCGCCGGGTTGCAGCGAGGGCTCCAAGACGACCGCGGTCAGCTCATCTCCGAGATGATCCGGCTGACGGACGAGCTGAACCCCTCACTTGTGTTGTTCGAGAACGTTCGCGGCCTTGTCACCGCAGTAGGTCGAACAGGGCGTCCGGGCGAGGTTCTCGCGTGGATCAAGGCGGAGTTCGAGAACCTCGGCTACGCCACGCGTTTCGCGACATTGAACGCCGCGGATTTCGGCGCACCGCAGCGGCGCGTTCGCCTCTACATGCTCGCCTCACGCGACGTCCGTCTGCCCGCGATACCCGAGCCGACCCATGCCAAGGACCCGGCGCAGGCACCGGGACGGTTGCCCTGGGTGACGTTGGGCGAGTTCCTCGAGTTGCTGCCGCCGCCGTACCCGGAGGACGTCGTTCGTCCGAACGAGCGACGAGCCGCGGAGCTGGCCACGCTGATGCCCGGTACGGGCCTGCGGACGCAGGGCCGCGTCGAGAACAACCGGCCCAGCGGCCACTGGGGATACCGTCAGGATTGCTTCGTCGCCGACCCGCTGGTGCCCTCGCGAACGATCCGGGCTGCGGCGACGCCCGACTGGATTCGTGAGCCAAGTGGAGCGCATCGTCGGCTGACTTGGCGCGAATGTGCAGCGCTGCAGGGTTTCCCCCCCGAGTGGCGCTTCTCCGGGGGCGCGGCGAGCCGCTTCCGGCAGATCGGCAACGCGGTTCAGACGGCGATGGTCGAGGCTCTCGGACGAGCCTTGCTCGCATCTGCCGACGGCGCACGTGAGGTGCCGCACTCTGCTCCGCTGCCGGCGGAGTTCCACCGCAGAGTGCGCTACACCGTGGCGGAGCACAAGACCAACGGCGAACACCGCGTGCGGGTGCGAGCCTCAGTACGCTAAGCCCGTGCCGGCCTACTTCGTGAGTCCGCCGACCTGGACCACCGAAGACATGCGCGCCGCACGTGACCGTGCTGAGGGGATCTTCAAGGAGGCCCGTCAGCGTGAAGGGCCCCGAACGTTCGAGGCTGTCTGTGATCGCATTCGGCCTCAAGTGGAGGGGGCGCTGGAACTCACAGACGACCTGCTGCGGCTCGACGGCGAGGTACTGCGCGAAGATCCGGTGCTGTTCCAGATCCTGCGGTACTTCTGCGGTCCGCCCATCTCGGAAGAGGATCTCTGGACGCTCGTCGGGGGTACCAAGTTCAAGCGGGTGCCCTCCGGCTTGGCCGAGGAGACCGCCGCGGTCATCTCACTGGTCATCGACCCTGTGCGCTTCCCCTGGGTCGAGGCTGGACGTCGCCCCACCGACGAGGAGCGCGTGCGCGCCGTGATGGCGACCACGGTCCTGCTGGCCAGCCGGGTCGTCGGGACGAACCGGCGAGGCGACGCGTCGGTACGTCAGGAAGCCGCTGTCGCCGCGGTACTCCACGAGGCCGGATACGAGCTGGACGTCGCACGCACGCCGATCATGCTGCTCGACGGGCTCGAACGCGGTCGCTACAGCCGAGAACGTAAGGTCGCGGGCGCCAAGTGCGACGTCCCTGTTCGACTGCGGGACGGTCGCTTGCTCGCGCTTGAGTGCAAGGTGTCGAACGGCCCGAAGAACGGCTGGAAGCGGGTCAACCGCGAGGTTGGAGGCAAGGCCGAGACCTGGCGTCAGCGGTTCGGGACGCAGGTAGTCACCGCGGTCGTGCTGGGTGGCGTGTTCGACGTTGCCTGCCTGGTTGCGGCCCAGACGCAAGGGGTAGCGCTCTTCTGGGAACACGACCTCAGCGCGCTCACGACGTTCGTTCAGGCCAGCGACCAGCGGACCTCCACCTGATCACAGTTATCGTCTCTGCCGTGCGCGATCGTGAGTCCTTCGCGACCTCGACGGAGGTCCGCGAGCGCATGCGACGCCAGAAGCGACGTGACACGGCGGTGGAGCTTCGGCTGCGGTCGTTGCTACACGGCGCGGGCCTGCGGTACCGAGTGCATCGCAGACCGCTTCCGGCACTGCGTCGAGCGGCGGACATCGTGTTCGGCCCGGCGCGTGTCGCCGTCTTCGTGGACGGCTGCTTCTGGCACGGCTGTGGCTGTCGATCCACGGTGCGATCCACCGCCGCGAACGCCCAGTTCTGGAACGACAAGATCCGGCGCAACCGCGAGCGGGACGCGGAGACGGGCTGCGTTCTCGAAAGTCAGGGATGGATGGTCGTCCGCGTCTGGGAGCACGAGGATCTCAGCGTCGCGGCCACCGACATCGCGCGCCTTGTTGCCGCGCGACGGGTACGCTCGCTGCGAGAGAGTCAGCGCGATCCGCGCGAGGGGACGTAGCTCAACTGGCAGAGCACCGCCTTTGCAAGGCGGGGGTTGCGCGTTCAAGTCGCGTCGTCTCCACCCGTTCAGTCCTCGTACGACGCCACCTCGACGTACGTGCCCTGCCGGTCGAACTCCGTGTTGTCCGCGCCGCGCAGGCCGAGTGCGCGCCCGAAGCCGCGCGCCGTACGCCGCACCACCCCGTCGAACGACAGCCGCGCCCCGACCTCGACGTCGTCGAACGTCTGCTCGGTCCCGACCATCACGAGCAGCACGCGGTGCTCGGGCGAGTCGCCGACCCAGATCGCGCTCGGCCCCACGAGCCCGAGCACGGGCACGTCGTTCCCGCGGACGGTCTGCTCGGCGAACGTCTTGATCTCCGTGTCCGACGCCGTGAGAACGGTCGACAGCGCCACGGACGGCAGCGTCGGGTCGGGCACCGGCTCCGCGGTCTCGACGATCTCCGGGTCGCCCGCGTTGGCTCCCGGGCGCACCGAAGGCCCGGAGTCGCGGGTCAGCAGCACGACGACCAGCACGATCGCCCCGAGAACGCCGACGGCGGCGAGGACCTTGGGCCATCGCCGCCGTACGAACAGTGCCATGCCTAGAACTTAGTGGGCGCCCCTGCGCTGAGGTTGATCTCGTCGGTGGGGGTGCCGGACGGCGCCGGCGTGGAGCCGTTGATGCCGGTGGTGACGTTGCCGGTGGCGGGAACGGTGCCGCCGTCGGTGCCCGACGGGACCGGCATGGTGTGCGTGTACGACTCGACGGGCGCGGACAGCCTGCGCGCGGCCCACGCCGCGGCGAAGCCGAACGCCGTGCCGAGCGTGACCATCCCGAGCCCGAAGCGCCAGCGGCGGGTGGGCCTGGTGACGAGGGTGTCGCCCTTCGCGGCCTTCACCATGGCGTAGCCGCGGCGGCGGGCCTCGAGGGCGAAGTCGCTGTCGAGCAGGTCCGCGCTCTTCACCTTCGCGGTGGAGAACGCGTCGCGGACCGTCGGCAGCACGGTGTCGGTCAGCGTGTCCTGCGCCTTGTGCAGAGCCGGCGTGACCGTGTCGCGGGCGGCGGTGGTGTTGACGGATCGCATGAAAGTCTCCCGACGGCGTCCAAGACTGCTGGTGTCACCAAGAGGCATGCCCCGCCGCGCACGCCGTCACACCCCCGTGCGAGGATGCCGCCGTACGCGCACCCGACCGACGAGGAGCACCACCCGTGGCCCAGGACACCTACGCCCAGCTCAACACCAACATGGGCACGATCGAGGTCAAGCTCTTCCCCAACCATGCCCCCAAGACGGTCGACAACTTCGTCGGCCTCGCCGAGGGCACCAAGGAGTGGACGGACCCGCGCAGCGGCAAGACCCAGACCACGAAGCTGTACGACGGCACCGTGTTCCACCGCGTGATCAGCGGCTTCATGATCCAGGGCGGCGACCCGCTCGGCAGCGGCATGGGCGGCCCCGGCTACCGCTTCGGCGACGAGATCCACCCCGAGCTGGCGTTCACCAAGCCGTACCTCCTCGCGATGGCCAACGCCGGCCCCGGCACCAACGGCTCGCAGTTCTTCATCACCGTCGCGCCGACCGCGTGGCTCACAGGCAAGCACACGATCTTCGGCGAGGTAACCAACGGCGTGGACGTCGTCGACGCGATCGCCGGCGTCGAGACCGGCCAGATGGACCGCCCCACCAAGGACGTCGTCCTCGAGTCGGTCGTCATCGAGCGGCGGGACGCGTAGCCCTGCGGTGACCGAGACCGACACGGAGACCGACGAGGCGCCGCCGCCGACCTGCTACCGGCACACCGACCGGGAGACGTACGTCCGCTGCACCCGCTGCGACCGCCCGATCTGCCCGGACTGCATGAACGAAGCCGCCGTCGGCTTCCAGTGCCCGGAGTGCGTCAAGGAGGGCAACAAGTCCATCCGGCAGGCGCGCACGGTGTTCGGCGGGCGGGTCGGCGCCGACGCGCAGGTGTCGAAGGCGCTGCTCGGGATCTGCATCGTGGCGTTCGTCGCGCAGTTCGCGATCGCGACGTTCACCGACGACTTCGCGATGACCCCGGCGTTCGTCGCGAGCGACGGCCAGTACTACCGGATGGTCACGAGCGCGTTCCTGCACGTGACGTACTTCCCGCTGCACATCGTGTTCAACGGCTACGCGCTGCTGGCGTTCGGCTCCCAGGTCGAACGCCTCCTCGGCGGTGCGCGCTACCTGGCGCTCTACCTCGTGTCGGCGGTGGGCGGGTCGACGTTCACGCTGTACCTCCTCGACGCCGTCGTCGTGACCGAGGACGGGTTCCGGTACGGATCGTCGGTCGGCGCGAGCGGCGCGGTCTTCGGGCTGTTCGGCGCGTTCTTCGTGCTGGCGCGCAAGCTGCGCGCCGACACCTCGCAGATCCTCCTCATGATCGGCATCAACCTCGCGATCGGCTTCTCCGCCGGCGGGCTCATCAACAACTGGGCCCACATCGGCGGCCTCGCGACCGGCGCCGCCGTGGCGTACGTCTTCGCGCACGTGCCGCGCGGGCCGCGCCAGGCGGCGCTCCAGACGGCGGGCGTCGTCGGGATCGTCGTCGTCCTCGCTGTCGCCTCGGTGCTGCGCGTCCAGCAGCTGCGTCAGGACCTGGGGGTCAGCAGCCTCGTCAGCTCCGAGGCGACCTCCGCGACGGGCGCGCCGAGCCGGTAGCCGGGGACGACGAGCAGGCGTTCGCGGAGGTCGACCTCGACGGCGTTCGCGCGCCGGCGCAGCCGGGCCCCGTCGGCGGGCGGCTCGAGCGTGCCGACCGCGGCGACGGCGGTCCAGGGATGGCGTTCGCGGCGTACGCCGGTCACGACCTCGATGCCGCCGGCGTCGGCGCGGATGGTGGGGCGCAGCAGCACCGCGCGCAGCGCCTCGACCGCGGCGACGAGACCGAGCACCACGAAGAGGAAGCGCCCCGCCGTGTCGGTCGTCGTCGCGACGGCGAACGCCGCCACCGACCCCGCCGCGAACGCCCCCGCCAGCCAGCCGGGGACGGCGTACGTCAGCCGCTCCTGGGTCACCCCGTGAACGTCGGCGCCCCCGGCACCGGTGCCGCCGGCGGCGCGACCGGGGCCGCGTTGACGAGGGTGAACGAGTAGACGCGGTAGTCGGTGCCAGGGCACTCGGCGCCGAGCTCGTACGTCCCGCCCGGCAGGTCCGGCAGCTCGTACGAGCCCTCGAACGTCTTGTCCGCGTCGGGCTTGCCGGTCACGACGTCGTCGCCGAAGAAGACGGCGGTGACGCCGCCCCAGCAGTTGGTGCCCTCGAAGTCGACGACGTCGCCCGGCTTGCCGGACAGCGCGCTGACCTTGAACGAGCCCGTACGCGCCAGCACCTCGAAGTCGACGGCGACGCTCGACCGGCTGCTCGTGGGTCCGTCCGGCGGGGTGCAGTCGGCGATGACGGCGTTGACGAACGCCTTCTCGCCGGCGTACGCGTTGTCCGGCACCGTGAGGTCGGCCTCGAAGTGGCCGGCCGCGTCGGCGGTCGTGTTGACGGTCGTGGCGGCCATCGTGCCGTCGGGCTTCGTGTAGTGCAGCGAGACGGCGACGCCGTCGTCGGCGCACGTCGGGTCCGTCGCGTCGCCCTCGACGTGCAGGCTCGCGGCGGTCTTGCCCTCGTCGGGCGTCACCGTGATGGGGAACTCGTCGGCGGCGTACGCGGGCGCGGCGAGCAGGGACGTGGCCAGGGCGCACGCGGCGACGGCGCTGAGCACGATGGAGCGAGACATCGGGTCCCCGTTCTCGAGACTGCCGAGGACGCTACCGGGGATTGGTCCACTCCGGAGCGCTTTGCCGACTTTTCCGGGTCGGCGCGCCTAGCATCGGGGACGTGACCCGGCTGCCCGCGCACGCGTACGCGCTCGCCGTGGCGGCCGTGCTCGCCGCGGGCTGCGCGCCGCCCGCCGACCCCGTCGCGGGACCCAGCAGCGGCTCGGGCACGCCGAGCGTGCCGGCGACGCCGCCGCGGCGGCACACGTTCTCGACGCCGAGGACCGAGACGTTCCCGGCGTACGCCGCCGACGCCAAGGGCTCTCGCGTGCCGGTCTTCTCCACGCCGGGCGGCCGGGTGCTGCGGACGTTCGCCGACCCGCAGCCGTCCGGGGCGCCGCTGGTGTTCCTCCTCGCCGAGGAGGACGGCGACTGGCTGAAGGTGCACCTGCCCGCCCGCCCCAACGGCTCGACCGGCTGGGTCCGCCGCCGCGACGTCGTGCTGCGCGGGGTGACGTATCGCGTCGACGTGCTGCGGGGGGCGCACGAGCTGCGGCTGTACGACCGCGAGGCGCTCGTGCGGACGTTCCCCGTCGCGATCGGGACCGGCAACACGCCGACGCCGGGCGGCACGTTCTACCTCAAGGAGCTGCTGAAGCCGCCCAACCCCCAGGGCGACTACGGCCCGTACGCGTACGGCCTCTCCGGTTTCTCCAACGTCCTCACGTCGTTCAACGGCGGCGACGGCGTCATCGGCATCCACGGCACCAACGACCCGTCGAGCATCGGCAAGGACGTCAGCCACGGCTGCATCCGGCTGCGCAACGCGGACGTCACGTACCTCGCCCAGCGGCTCCCCCTCGGCACGCCGGTGCGCATCCTGCCGTGAGACGATTCGCGCCATGAGAGACGCGGTCATCTGCGAGGCGGTACGCACCCCGGTCGGCAAGCGCAACGGCTCCCTGAAGGACTGGCACCCCGTCGACCTGTCGGCCCACGTGCTGCAGGCGCTGGCGCAGCGTTCGGGCATCGACCCCTCGCTCGTCGAGGACGTCATCTGGGGCTGCGTGTCGCAGACCGGCGAGCAGGCCGCCAACGTCGGCCGCAACGCCGCCCTCGCCGCTGGGTGGCCCGAGGACGTCGTCGGCGTGACCATCGACCGGCAGTGCGGCTCGTCGCAGCAGGCCGTCCACTTCGCCGCCGCGGGCGTCATCGCCGGGCACTACGACGTCGTCGTCGCGGGCGGCGTCGAGTCCATGACCCGGGTGCCGATGCTCGTGACGCTGACGCAGGGGCCAGGGATCCCGTTCGGGCCGAAGCTCATGGAGCGCTACGACCTCGTACCCCAGGGGATCTCCGCCGAGCTCATCGCCGCACGGTGGGGCCTGACCCGCGAGCAGGTCGACGAGGTCGCGCTCGAGTCGCACGCCAAGGCGGCGGCCGCCATCGACTCCGGGCGCTTCGAGGCCCAGATCGCGCCGGTCGGCGACTTCGCCGTGGACGAGGGCGTACGCCGCGGCGGCACGCTGGAGACGCTCGGCGCGCTGAAGCCCGCCTTCAAGGAGGACGGCATCGTCACCGCCGCCAACTCCTCGCAGATCTCCGACGGCGCGGCCGCGCTGCTCGTGACGACGTCCGAGCGGGCCCGCGAGCTCGGGCTGCGGCCGATCGCGCGCTTCCACACCGCCGCGCTGGCCGGCGTCGACCCGGTGACCATGCTGACGGGCCCGATCCCCGCGACGGCGAAGGCGTTGAAGCGCTCGGGTCTGACCCTCGACGAGATCGGCGCGGTCGAGATCAACGAGGCGTTCGCGTCCGTCGTGCTCGCGTGGGAGAAGGAGACCGGCGCCGACCGCAAGGTCGTCAACCCCAACGGCGGTGCCATCGCCCTCGGCCACCCGCTCGGCGGGTCCGGCGCGCGGCTCATGACGACGCTCGTGCACCACATGGCCGACAACGGCATCCGGTACGGCCTGCAGACCATGTGCGAGGGCGGCGGCATGGCCAACGCCACCATCCTCGAACTCGTCTAGTGCCCTCCCGGAGGCTGACGTTCCGGCTGCTGCTGGCGGTCTGTGCTCTCCTGGTCGTCCTGCACTACGCAGGGGGCGTGTCGTGGGGGCTGCGGGCGGCGGGCGGGCTGCTCATCGCGACGTTCGTGATCCGGTGGGGGCTCGCGTCGATGCGGCCGCTGCAGCTGGGGACGAAGACGTACGACCCGGTGGACGTCGTGGAGGACTCCGGCGTCCCCGTGTACTCGTGCAAGGAGTGCGGGACCCAGCTCGTGCTGCTGCGGCGCGGCTCCGACAAGGCGCCGCGGCACTGCGGCGAGGCGATGACGTACGCGATCGTCCCGGAGACCGACACGGTGCCCGACTACGTTCCCGAGGACCTGTAGGACCGCGCGCCGCTCTCGTTCTTTGAAGATCATCACGCGTGAGACCGGCGTGCGGAACGCAGAGAACGAGGGGGCGGCCGCCCGCTACTCGTCGGAGATGCGTTCGGCGCGTTCGCGGAGCGCCTTGTAGTCCTTGCCGCGGGTGTCGCCGACGAGGTTGTCGGTCGCGGAGAAGCCCCAGCCCTCGTACTTCACGGCCACGCGGGAGAACTTCCGCCGCAACGGCTCCCCGCACGCCGCGCACTCCGACGGCCCGTCAGCCCCGAGAGAGAGCAGGTGCTCCTCGACCGCCGCGCACGACGTGCAGACGTACTCGTAGATCGGCATCAGGCCGTCGTCCACAGTGTGGACAACTCGTGTGGACGAATGACACGCATGGAACTACGGCGGTGGTACGCCGTCAGCGCCACTGCGTCGACAGCGCGAAGCCGGTCGCGATCCAGGCGAAGCCGACGAGGACGTTCCACGCCTTGAGGTCGTCCACGGGCAGCGTTCCGCCGCTCACGTAGTACGTCACCAGCCACGCGACGCCGACCACCATCGTGCCGAGCACCAGCGCGCCGTACCAGGCCGGCGACGGCTGCTTCTTCTTCGGCGCGGCGATCGTGGCGTCGCGGACGTAGGTGTCCGTCTTCTTCTTACGGACCCTCGACTTGGGCACTGCGGCTCCTCGGTCGAACGTTCTCCGGCATGCGGCGTCGGCTAGCGTAACGGCACGGACCGTTCTGGCAGAAAGCGGAGGCCCCGAGTGCGGCTGGTCTGGGAGCGGCGCCGCCCCAACGCGTGGCGCGCGCTCGTCGTCGTGACGGCGGCCCTCGCGGGCCTGCTGTTCGCCGCGAGCGCCAACACCGCGCGCGGCACCGACCTCCGCAGCACGTCCAGCAGGACACGCCTCACCGACCTCATCGCGTCGCAGCAGCGCAGCGTCGAGGCGCTCGACGCCAACGCCACCAGGCTGCGCGCGCAGGTCGAGGCGACGACCGAGGAGGCCGCGCGCGGCAACTCCCAGGTCCGCGACCTCAACGCCGCCAACGAACGCCTCGGCGTCCCCGTCGGCCTCTCCGCCCTGCGCGGCCCGGGCGTCGTCGTCACCCTCGACGACGCGCCGCGCCTCGCGCCCGGGGAGCAGCGGCCGGGCAACCCGACGCCCGACGACCTCGTCGTCCACGAGCAGGACGTCCTCGCCGTCATCAACGCGCTGTGGGCGGGCGGCGCCGACGCCGTCAGCGTCATGCACGAGCGCATCGTCGGCACCAGCGCCGTCCGCTGCGTCGGCAACACCCTGCTGCTGCACGGCAACGTCTACTCCCCGCCGTTCGTCGTCGCCGCCATCGGCGACCGGGACAAGCTGACCCACGCGCTGGACGACTCGCGCGGCGTGCAGCTGTTCCGGTCGTACGTCGCGGCGTACGGCCTCGGCTTCGTCGTCGAGCCCCTCGACGACCTGCCCATGCCGGCGTACGACGGCGCCCTCCAGCTCTCCCACAGCGAGGTCGCCCCATGAGGCTCGCCACCGTCCTGCGCGGCATCGGCCAGACGCTCATCACGTCCGGCCTCGTGATCCTGCTGTTCGTCGTGTACGAGCTGTACTTCACCGGCATCGAGACCGCCCGCGCGCAGAACCGGCTCGAGGACGAGATCGAGGCCGTGTGGGGCGCCGGCGGCGGGTCGTACGACACCCCGCAGGACCTCCTCAAGAAGATCCCGCTCGGCACCGGTGTCGCGATCCTGCGCATCCCGCGGCTCGGCCGCGACTGGGCGAAGGTCGTCGTCGAGGGCGTCGGCGTCTCCGACCTCAAGGAGGGGCCAGGGCACTACCCGGGTACGGCGCTGCCCGGCCAGGTCGGCAACTTCGTCGTGTCGGGGCACCGCACGACGTACGGCGCGCCGTTCAACCGCATCGACGAGCTCGAGCAGGGCGACGCGATCGTCGTGGAGACCCGCAGCACCTGGTACACCTACCGCGTCACCACGGAGGAGATCGTGCCGCCGACCGCGATCGAGGTGACGTACCCGGTGCCGAAGAACCGCGACGCGAAGCCGACGATCGCGCGGCTCACGCTGACGTCGTGCCACCCGAAGTACTCCGCGCGGCAGCGGATCATCGTCTACGCCCAGCTCGCCGACACCCAGCGCAAGTCCGAAGGCCCCCCACCCGCGTTGGCCGCCTGATGTACGTCTGGATCTGGCGGCACCTCCCCGGCGGCTGGCCCGGCAAGCTGCTCGGCTCGCTCGTGCTGATCGCGGGTGCCGTCGCGCTGCTCATGTTCGTGGTGTTCCCGTGGGCGGAGCCGCGGCTGCCGTTCAACCAGGTCACGGTCCCGCACGAGACGGCCACGCCACAGCCGTAACAGGGGGTGCCGCCCGGCACACGGCCTGCTCCGCGACGCCGTCGGCGGCGCCTGGCCGCGCTGACTTCGTCGGCATGGCGCTGCCATGCCTCCTTCTCCGCCTTGCGATCCACCACCGGCGACGTCGCTCGCGACGGCCAGCGCCGGACGGCACCCCCTAGGATTCGCGCCATGCCCCGCAAGCCGAAGATCACGTACGCCGACAAGCCCTGGCTCGCCTCGTACCCGCCCGAGGTGCCGGCCGACTACGAGTTCCCCGAGGTGCCGCTCACGCGGCTGCTCGACGAGGCGGCGGCGTCGTTCCCGACGACGACCGCGCTGGCGTTCCTCGGCACGCGGATCACCTACCGCGAGCTCAAGGACTCCGTCGACAGGTTCGCGACGGCGCTCGCCGGCCTCGGCGTGCAGAAGGGCGACCGGGTCGCGCTCGTCCTGCCCAACTGCCCGCAGAACGTCATCGCGTTCTTCGCGGCGCTGCGCCTCGGCGCGGTCGTCGTGGAGCACAACCCGCTCTACACCGAGGCCGAGATGGCCCACCAGCTCGCCGACTGCGGCGCCGAGGTCGTGATCTGCCTCGACAAGGTGTACGACACCGTCGCCGCGGTGCGCGCGAAGACGAGCGTCCGCGAGGTCATCGTCGCCTCCGTGGTCGAGTACCTCCCGTCGAAGGAGCGCCTGCTCCTCCAGCTGCCCATCGCCAAGGCGAAGAAGGTCAAGGCGGAGATCAGCGCGCCGGTGCCGAAGAGCGTCAAGACGTTCGTCAAGGTGCTCTCCGCCGCCAAGACGCCGGCCCGTCAGGTGGCGATCGACCCGAAGAACGACCTCGCGCTGCTGCAGTACACCGGCGGCACCACCGGCCTCTCCAAGGGCGCCAAGCTCACCCACTTCAACCTCGTCGCCAACGCGTACCAGAACCGTCTCTGGCTCCCCGACGTCCAGGCAGGGCGCGAGGTGTCGCTCGCGGTGCTGCCGCTGTTCCACGCGTACGGCCTCACCGTCTGCATGAACCTCACCGTTCTCCTCGGCGGCACGCTCGTGCTCATCCCGAAGTTCGACCTGGACGCGGTGTTCAAGGCGATCGACGAGTTCAAGCCGACGCTGTTCCCCGGTGTCCCGCCGATCTACAAGGCGATCGTCGACTCCCCCGAGGTACGCCGCCACGACCTCAAGTCGATCAAGGCCTGCATCTCCGGCGCCATGAAGCTGCCGCTCGAGACGCAGGAGCAGTTCGAGAAGGTCTCGGGCGGGCGGCTCGTCGAGGGGTACGGCATGACGGAGACGTCGCCGTCCACCCACGGCAACCCCGTCTTCGGCAAGCGCAAGATCGGCACCATCGGCATGCCGCTGCCGGGTACCGAGTGCAAGATCGTGTCGCAGGACGACTCGACGGTGGAGGTGCCGATCGGCGAGCCGGGCGAGCTGGCGATCCGCGGCCCGCAGGTGTTCACCGGCTACTGGAACCGCGACGACGAGACGGCCGCGTCGTTCACCGCCGACGGCTACATCCTCACCGGCGACGTCGCGCGGATGGACGACGAGGGCTACTTCGAGGTCGTCGACCGCAAGAAGGAGCTCATCATCGCGGGCGGGTTCAACGTCTACCCGTCCGAGGTCGAGAACGTCCTCTTCTCCCTCGACGGCGTCGCCGACTGCGTCGTCGCCGGCGTGCCCGACCGCTACCGCGGCGAGACCGTCAAGGCGTACGTCGTCGTCGCGCCAGGCAAGACGCTGACCGAGGACGACGTCGTGGAGCACTGTGCGACGTCGCTGGCGGCGTACAAGGTCCCGAAGATCGTGGAGTTCCGCGAGTCGCTGCCGCGCACCGTCGTCGGCAAGGTGCTGCGCCGCGTCCTCCTGGAGGAGGAGAAGGCCAAGGCGGCGGGCGAGGCACCGGCCAAGCCGGCGAAGAAGGCCGCGGCGAAGAAGGCTCCGGCCAAGAAGGCTCCGGCCACGAAGCCCGCCAAGCCCGCGGTGAAGAAGGCCGCGGCCACGAAGCCGGCCAAGCCCGCCGCGAAGAAGCCGGCGAAGAAGGCCGCGCCCCGCAAGCGCGCGGAGTAGCCGTGGCCCGGGTCCTGGTCGTCGACAACTACGACTCGTTCGTCTTCAACCTGGTCCAGTACCTCGGCCAGCTCGGCGCCGACTGCGACGTCCGGCGCAACGACGAGGTCGGCCCCGTCGACGTCCGCGGCTACGACGGCGTCCTCCTCTCCCCAGGCCCAGGCACGCCCGAGGAGGCCGGGGCCTCGGTCGAGATCGTCAAGGCGACGGAGATCCCGCTGCTCGGCGTCTGCCTCGGTCACCAGGCGATCGCGGTGGCGTACGGCGGCGTCGTCACCCGCGCGCCGGAGCTGCTGCACGGCAAGACCAGCGAGGTCCACCATGAGAACGCCGGCGTGCTGCGCGGGCTGCCGGACCCGTTCACCGCGACGCGCTACCACTCGCTCGCCGTCTCCGAGCTGCCCGACGAGCTCGAGGTGACCGCGCGCACGGACTCGGGCGTCGTCATGGCCGTACGCCACCGCGACGCGCCGGTCGAGGGCGTGCAGTTCCACCCCGAGTCGGTGCTCACGCAGGGCGGACACCTCATGCTCGCCAACTGGCTGGCCCAGTGCGGCGACGACGCCGCGCTCGACCTCGCGCCCGCGCTCGTGGAGCAGGTCGAGGAACGCCGCCGCGCAGCGTTGGCGTTCTAGAGCAGCTCGATCCGTACGCGCACGGTGTCGCCCGCGAGCAGGTCGTTCGCCTCGCGGACCTGCTTCTTCACCGGCAGCACGAACGACCCGGACTTCGAGTCGGGGAACAGCGACGTCGCCCAGCGCACGTCGCCGACCGTCACCGACACGCGTACCGAGCCGAACCCGCCGCGTACCGGCGCGACCTCGCGGACCTCCTCGGCGACGTCCTCGGGCAGCGTCACGAAGTGCCAGCCGCCGTCGCCGTCGTACAGCCACAGCTCCGCGTCGAACGACCGCTCCACGCCCGCAGCGTTCCGCGGACGGCCCCTGCCCGCAACGCGTCGCTAGCATCCGCGCATGGCACGAGACACCGATGCGGTCTTCACCGGCTCGATCGCGGAGCTGTACGAGCGCGCCCTCGTGCCGCTCATCTTCTCGGACTACGCCGAGGAGACCGCGCGCCGCGTCGCCGCGCTCTCGCCGGAGAACGTCCTCGAGGTCGCGGCAGGCACCGGCGTCGTCACGCGCGCGCTGGCCCGCGCGACCGACGCCGCGATCACGGCCACGGACCTCAACCAGCCGATGCTCGACCATGCCGCGACGGTCGGCACCGCGCGCGAGGTGACGTGGCGGCAGGCCGACGCGCTCGCGCTGCCGTTCGCCGACGCGTCGTACGACGTGGTGGTGTGCCAGTTCGGCGTGATGTTCTTCCCCGACCGGGTGCGCGGCTGGGCCGAGGCGCGGCGCGTGCTCCGCCCCGGCGGCACGCTCGTCGTCACGGTGTGGGACAGCCTGGCCGCCAACGAGCTCCCCGACGAGACGCAGCGCACCCTCGGCAGGCTCTGGCCGGAGGATCCGCCGCGGTTCCTCGAACGCACGCCGTACGGCTACCACGACCCCGCCGTGCTCCGCGCCGACGCCGTCGCGGGTGGCTTCGGCGGCGCGGAGGTCGACGCCGTCAGCGCGCGGGCGCGGGCGGCGACGGCGAGGGAGGCGGCGATCGCCTTCGTGCAGGGCACGACGCTCCGCAACGAGATCGAGCCCAGGTCAGCGACGGCCCTCGCCGAGGCGACGGACGCGGCGGCGGAGGCGTTCGCCGCCCGTTTCGGGGCGAGTGACCTCGACACCGCGATCCGCGCCGTCTACGCCACCGCATCGGCCTGACACCGGGGCCCGACGAGCGGGGGCGCGCGACCGGGGCCCGACGAGCGGCGGCCCGGGCGGCCGGGCGGCGCGGGCGGCGCTACGGCGTGATGGGCGGGGTTGCCGGCGGCGTCGTGGGCGGGCCCGTGGTCGGCGGGGCGGTCGTCGGGGGCGGGGTGGTCGGCGGGGGCTGGGCGATCCGCAGCGTGATGACCGCGTCGCGGGCGGCCTTCGTACCCCGGGCCGGGTCCTGGCCGACGACGGTGCCGGCCTCGTCGGGGTTCTCGCTGGCGACGTCCTGCCGCTGGATGTTGCTGAACCCCAGCGCCTCCAGCTCCGAGCGCGCCTGCTCGAACGTCTTCCCGAACAGGTCGGGCACGGTGATCTGCCCGCTGATCACCGTGAGGTTGACCGCGGACCCCTTCGCGACGGTCGTACCGGGCCGCGGGGCGACCTCGAGCACGCGGCCAGGCGGGCCGACCTGCTCCTTCTCGGTCACCTTGCCGACCTTGAGCCCGCGGCCTTCGATCTCGCGCCGCGCGTCCTCGAGTGACTGTCCGGTGACGTCGGGGATCTGGACGCGTTCGATGCCCTTGGAGACGGTGAGGTTGACCTCGCCGCCGGACGCGATGGAGAACTGCGGCAGCGGGTCCTGGTCGAGCACCTCGTCGACCGGCCGGTCGCTGAACACGCGGTTGACCTCGCCGACCTCGAGCCCGTCCTCACGGAGCATCGCCTCGGCGACCTCGATCTGCCGGCCGCGGACGTCGGGCACCCGCACGGGAGCCCCGGTGTCCTTGAACAGCGACCGCACGAGCAGCAGCGACGCGATGAAGACCAGCACCGTCGCGACGGCGAGGGTGGCGTACGCGAGCCCGCGCCTGCTCTTCCGCTCCGGGGAGTACGTCCCCAGCACCGCCGTCGACGCGGCCGGCGTGAGCAGCGTCGTGTCCTGCGCGGAGAGGATCGGCGTCGCGCGCACGGGCCGCCCGGCGGCCGCGCGCAGCAGGTCGTCGCGCATCTCGGCGGCGGTCTGGTAGCGGTTGCCGGGGTTCTTCGCCATGGCCTTCATGACGACGGACTCGGCGGCGGGCTCGACGTCGGGGTTCAGCGTCGAGGGGAGCGTCGGGTCCTCCAGCACGTGCTGGTACGCCACCGCCACCGGCGAGTCACCGGTGAACGGCGGCTGGTGGGTCAGCAGCTCGTACAGGAAGCAACCGGTCGAGTAGACGTCCGACCGCGCGTCGACGTGCTCGCCGCGGGCCTGCTCGGGCGAGAGGTACTGCGCGGTGCCGACGACGGCCGCGGTCTGCGTCATCGTCGACGACGACTGCGAGAGCGCGCGGGCGATGCCGAAGTCCATGACCTTGACCACGCCGCCGGCGCTGATCATGACGTTCGCCGGCTTGATGTCGCGGTGCACGAGCCCCTGCTGGTGCGCGTGCTCCAGCGCCGCGCAGACGTCGGCGGTGATCTCCATGGCGCGCTGCGGCAGCATCCGCCCCTGCGTACGGAGGATCTCGCGCAGCGTGCGGCCCTCGACGTACTCCATGACGATGAACGGCGCCCCGTCGTCCTCGCCGGTGTCGTAGACGGAGACGATGTTGGGGTGGTTGAGCGACGCGGCGGCCTGCGCCTCGCGGCGGAACCGCGCGATGAACGTCGGGTCGGTCGCGAGCTCCGAGCGCAGCACCTTGATCGCGACGTCGCGCCCGAGCCTGGTGTCGCGGCCGCGGAACACCTCCGCCATGCCGCCCTGCCCGAGCGGCGCGCCGACCTCGTACCGGCCGCCGAGCAAGGTCGCCCGCTCAGTCATCGCCCTTGTCGCCCTTCTTCTTGCCCTCGCCCTTCGGCTCCTCCTGGCGCGGAGGCCCGAACGAGAAGGTGACCGTGGCGGTGTCGCCCTTGCGCAGGCCCGACCCCGGCGCCACCGAGAGCACCGTACCGAAAGGCGCCTCGCTCACCGCGCCTATCCGCCGCACCTTCAGGCCCAGCCCTTCCAGCGTTCTCGCGACCTCGTCCACCGGCTTCCCCGACAGACCGTCGGGCAGGGAGACGGGTTGCGGGCCCCTGGAGATCGTGACCGAGACGTCATCTCCCTCGCGGACGGTCGCCCCGGGGGCGGGGTCCTGCTTGATGACGAGGCCGCGCTCGACCGTGTCGTGGTACGCCACCTCGGTCGTCAGGTCGAGGTCGCGGCGGTCCAGCGCGGCGGTCGCCTGGGCCTTCGTCATGCCGCGCAACGACGGCACCGTCGCCTCGGGCGCGGGGCGCATCGCGGCCCAGCCGGCCACGGCGAGGATCAGCGCGAGCCCGCCGAGGACCGCGGCGACGAGCCAGGCGGGACGGCGCCGTTCCTCGCGCACGACCGGCGCGGGCGCGTCGTCCACGACCGGCAGCGCCATCGTCGCGTTCATGGGGGCGGCCGCGCCGACCGCCGGCATCGCCTGCGTCGCGCCGAGGAGCCCGCTGCGTACGGCGTCGGCCGCCTGCGCGAACGCCGCCGCGCTGACGAACCGGTCGCCTGGCTCCTTCGCCATCGCCTGCGCGACGAGCTGCGACACCGACGCCGGCACGTCCTCCGGCAGCGCGACCGGGTCCTCGTACATATGTGCCATCGCCAGCCCCACGGGCGTGTCCGCGTCGAACGGCCGGTGGCCCGCCAGGCACTCGTACGCCACGACGCCCAGTGAGTAGACGTCGCTCGCGTACGTGACCTCCGTGCCGCTCGCCTGCTCCGGCGCGATGTAGTGCGCGCTGCCCATGACGACGCCGGTCTGCGTCAGCGGCACCGCGTCGGCGGCGCGCGCGATGCCGAAGTCGGTCACCTTCACGGTGCCGTCGGGGCAGACGAGGATGTTGCCCGGCTTGACGTCGCGGTGGATGACACCGCCCTGGTGCGCGATGTCGAGCGCGCGCGCGACCTGCGCGACGAGGTCGAGCGTCCGGTCGGGCGTCAGGCGCCCCTCGCGCAGGACGGCGTTGAGCGGGTCGCCGGGGACCAGCTCCATGACGAGGTACGCCGTGCCCTCGGCCTCGCCGTAGTCGAAGACGCCCGCGATGCCGGGGTGCGCGAGGCCGGCGGTGTGGCGGGCCTCGGCGCGGAAGCGTTCGAGGAACGACTCGTCGTCGGCGTACTCGTGCTTGAGCATCTTCACCGCGACGTCGCGGTCGAGCAGCTCGTCGCGGGCGCGCCACACCTCGCCCATGCCGCCGGTCGCGATGCGCGACTCGAGGCGGTAGCGGTCGTTCAGCCTGGTGCCGGTCTCGACGGTCATCCGCCACCGCCTCGCAGCTTGGCCGCCATCACGGCCTGCGCGATCGGCGCGGCGACGCGGCCGCCGGTGCCCTGGTCGTCTCCGCCGCCGTTCTCGACGATGACGGCGACCGCGATCTGCGGGTCGACGGCCGGCGCGAAGCCGATGAACCACGCGTGCGAAGGCCCGGCGTTCTGCGCGGTGCCGGTCTTGCCGGCGACCTCGACACCGGGGATCTGCGCGCGCCTGCCGGTGCCGGCGCGGACGACCTCGACCATCATCTGGGTCAGCGCGTTCGCGGTGTCCGCGCCGAAGGGCCGCCCGATCTCCTTGCGCTCGGCCTTGTCGAGCACCGACAGATCGGGGGCGAGGACCTCGGCGGCGAGGTACGGGCGCATCGTGCGGCCGTTGTTCGCGACCGTCGCCGCGACCTGCGCCATCTGCAACGGCGTCGCGCGGACGTCGAACTGCCCGATGGACGCCTGCGCGGTCTGCGGCTTGTTCAGCCCCTGCGGGAACACGCTCGGCACGCTGCGCAGCGCGAAGTCCGGACGGGCGTTGAAGCCGAACTTCTCCGCCATGTCCTGCACCTTCTCGGCTCCCACGATGTCCATGCCGAGCGTCGCGAACGACGTGTTGTACGAGTGCTGCAGCGCCTCCGACAGCGTCACCTTCGCCGGGCACGACTCGCCGCCGAAGTTGCGCAGCCGCGTGTTGACCGTGAGCGGCAGCTTGATGTCGCGCGAGCAGGGGATCTGGTCGGTCGGCTTCATGCCGTTCTCCAGCGCCGCCGCGGCCGTGATGACCTTGAACGTCGAGCCCGGCGGGTAGACCTGCTCGGCCGCGCGGTTGGTGAGCGGCTGGTCGCTCTGCTTGCCGAGGCGCTCGTTGGCGGCGCGGATCTTCGCGGGGTCGTGCGAGGAGAGGACGTTCGGGTCGTACGACGGGCTCGTCACCATCGCGAGCACCGCGCCGGTGCGCGGGTCGAGCGCGACGACCGCGCCGCGGCGGTTGCCGAGCTGGCGCGCGGCGAGCTGCTGCAGCTCGGGGTCCACGGTGAGGACGACGCTGCCGCCCTGCGGCGAGTTGCCGGTGAGGATGTCGGAGACGCGGCGGACGAACAGCCTGTCGTCGTTGCCGGAGAGGGTGTCGTTGTACGCGCGCTCGATGCCGGTGGCGCCGTACACGAGCGAGTAGTAGCCGGTGATCGGCGCGAAGACGCTCGCCAGCTCGGCGTTGCCGCCGGCGTAGACGCGCAGGTACTTCAGCCTGTCCTTGGTCTCCTTGCTCTCCACCAGCGTGCGGCGCCCGGCGATGATGTCGCCGCGCGGACGGCCGTACTCGTCGAGGAGCAGGCGGTTGTTGCGGGGGTTCTTGCGCAGCGACTCCGCCTTGACGACCTGCAGGTAGTTGACGTTGAGGAACAGCAGGCCGAACAGCGCCAGTGCCGCCATCGCCACTCGTCTGATCGGTCTGTTCATCGGGCCATCACCACTTGCGTCATCTCGCCGGTGAGCTCCGCGTCGTCGACCTCGGTCGCCCTGGGCAGCGGCGAGCGGTCGGCGTCGGAGATGCGCAGGAGCAGCGCGACGATCACGTAGTTGGCGACGAGCGAGGAGCCGCCGTACGAGAGGAACGGCAGCGTGATCCCTGTCAGCGGGATGAGCCGCGTGACGCCGCCCACGACGACGAAGACCTGCAGGGCGACGCTGAACGCGAGCCCCGTCGCCAGCAGCTTGCCGAAGTCGTCGCGGCAGCTCAGCGCGACGCGCATCCCGCGCGAGACGAACAGCGCGAACACCGTCAGCACCGCGACGACGCCGACGAGCCCGAGCTCCTCGCCGATCGTCGCGAAGATGAAGTCGGTGCCGGCGTACGGCACGGTCTCCGGTCTGCCGTTGCCGAGACCGGTGCCGGTGAGCCCGCCCGTCGCGAGGCCGAACAGCCCCTGCGTCAGCTGGTAGCCCCGGTTGCCGGCGTCCTGGAACGGGTCCATCCACGTCTCGACGCGCGCGCGGACGTGGCCGAACAGGTTGTACGCCATGGCCGCGCCGCCCGCGAACAGCCCCAGGCCGATGAGCAGCCACGACGTGCGCTCCGTGGCGACGTAGAGCATCACGACGAAGATCCCGAAGAACAGCAGCGAGGAGCCGAGGTCCTTCTCGCGGACGAGGACGCCGAGGCTCGCCGCCCAGGCGAGGAGAACGGGCCCGAGGTCGCGCGCTCTCGGGAGGTTGAGGCCCGCGACGCGGCGGGTGGCGAGGGAGAGCAGCTCGCGCTTGGCGACGAAGTACGACGCGAAGAACACGATCAGGCAGATCTTCGCGATCTCGCTCGGCTGGATCGAGAAGCCGGCGACGCGGATCCAGATCTTGGCGCCGTTGACCTCGGAGAACCGCGCGGGGAGAACGCTCGGCAGCAGCAGCAGCACGAGGCCGATCGCGACCAGCGTGTAGCGGAACCGGTCGAGGCTCTTGTGGTCGCGCACGACGAGGAGCACGAGCGCGAACAGCAGCACGCCCACCAGCGTCCAGAGCAGCTGCTGGCCGGCGTGGCCGCTCGGCGCGGGGTTGCCGAGCTGCTGTGCGCGGTCTGCGGCGGCGAGGTCGAGGCGGCGTTGCAGGACGAGGCCGATGCCATTGAGCAGCGCGGCGCACGGCAGCAGCAGCGGGTCGGCGGCGGGGGCGAGGAACCGTACGGCGACGTGCGCGATGCCGAACAGCAGCGCGAGGGAGGCGCCGTAGCCGAGGACGCTCGCGGTGACCTTGCCGTCGTCGTGCGCGAGGTCCACGGCGGCCGACGCGGCCATCGCGACGACGATCGCGAAGACCAGCAGCACCAGCTCGGCGCGGCGGCGGTTCACGGCGTCTCCGACGGGCTCGGCGTTTTCTTGGGTGTGGGACTCGGCTTCGGAGTGGGGGTCGGGCTCGGGGTGGCGGCCGCGCGGAGGCGGGTGACGATCGCGCGCGCCTCGTCGAGGCTGCCCGCGGTGATGCCGTCCTCGACCCGCTTGCGTTCGAACTCCGACAGCGCCTCGACGTCGAGCGCGACGCGTTCGCGGACGTGGGACAGCTCGACGCCGGCGACGCCGCCCTCGACGCCCTGGTAGATCGCGACGTCGGGGCCGGCCATGGCGACGTAGTACTGCTTCTGCGTCCACGAGTAGCCCGCCACCGCGCCGAGCGCGAACAGCACCAGCACCGCGGTCGCGGCGAGCATCGCGCGGCGGCGGCGTATCCGCCGCGCCTTGCCGCGCGGGTCCTCGTCGTCGTCGGCCGTGGCGACGTGCTTCGGGGTACGCCGCAGTGCGGCCGCGCGCGCGGCGGGCGACCCGTCCTCGGCGCGTAGCGTCGGCTCGTCCGAGGCCGCCCCGACGAGGGACGCGGTGCCCGGCTGCGGCTGGCCGTCGAGGGCGTCGGCGACGATGCAGGTGATGTTGTCGGGGCCGCCGCCGCGCAGCGCGAGGTCGATCAGCCGCTGCGCCGCCTCCTCCGGCGTGGTGCCGGTCAGGACCTCGGCCATGCTCTCGTCGGAGACGACGCCCGAGAGGCCGTCGCTGCAGAGCAGCAGCCGGTCGCCTGGCTGGAGGTCGAGGCGGTCGAGGTCGATGTCGATGCCCTCGCGGCCGTCCAGCGCGCGGGTGATGAAGTTGCGCTGCGGGTGGGTGCTCGCGTCCTCCTTGCGGATGCGGCCCTCGTCGACCAGCTGCTGTACGAACGTGTGGTCCCGCGTCAGCTGCGTCAGGTGGCCGTCGCGGAGGAGGTACGCGCGGGAGTCGCCGACGTGCGCCAGCCACGTGTAGTCGCCGTCCGTGAGGACCGCCGTGACCGTCGTACCCATGCCCTGCAGGTCGCTCTCGGCGGCGACCATGTCGCGGAGGTGGACGTTGGCGTCGTGGACCGCCTCGCGCAGCGCCTCGCGCGGGTCGCCGGCGTTGACGCCGAGCTCGTCGAGCTGCTCCAGCGCGGCGATGACGGCGGCGCTCGCGACCTCGCCCGCCGCGTGCCCGCCCATGCCGTCGGCAACGGCCAGCAGGCGGCGCCCGGCGAACGCGGCGTCCTCGTTGCCGTCGCGCAGCAGGCCGACGTCGGAGAGCGCGGCGTAGCGCCAGGCGATCATCGGCGCAGCTCCAGTACCGTCTTGCCGATGCGCACCTTCGAGCCCGGCGGCACCGGCGTGGGGCGCGTGACCTTCGTCTTGTCGAGGTACGTGCCGTTCGTCGAGCCGAGGTCCTCGATCAGCCACTGCCCGTCCTGCGGCAGCAGCCGCGCGTGGTGGCTGCTGGCGTAGTCGTCCGTCAGGACCAGCGTGGACTCGGGCGCGCGGCCGATCGTGACGGGGGCGTTGTCGAGGTCGATGCTCTGGCCGGCCAGCGAGCCCGCGGTGACGACGAGGTGGCGGGGCAGCTTGGCGTTCTTCTGCGGCTTCGGTGCCTGCTGTCTCGCGGGCGTGGCCGGGGCGGGCTTGGGCCGGGTGGACTTCGGGACGCGCGGCCCGAACACGTCGAGGCGGATCACGCGCAGCGCGGCGAAGACGAACAGCCACACGAGCAGCAGCACGCCGAGCCGGACGAGCAGGATCGCGATCTCTGACATGGGCTAGCGCTCGTCCCTCTCGTAGACGAGGACCGTACGTCCCAGCTCGATGCGGTCGCCGGGCGTGAGGCGTGCGCGTTCGACCGGGCGGCCGTTGACGCTGCTGCCGTTCGTCGAGCCGAGGTCGACCAGCACGACGTCGTCGCCCTCGCGGCGTACCTCGGCGTGCTGCCTGCTGACGCCCGTGTCGTCCAGGCGGATGTCGGCGGTGCTCGCGCGGCCGATGACGAGGACGTCGCGGGTGAGGGGGATCTCGTTCTCGGCGCCGGTGGCGTTGAGGATCTTGATACGTGGGGCGCCCTGGGTCGTCGTGGTGGGCACCGGGTCGAGGTCGCCCTCGACGACCGCGCTGCGTACGCGGAAGACGCCCGTGTCGAGGTCGTCGTGCTCCTCGAGGTGGACGATCACGGGGCCGACGAACGACCAGCGGCGTTCGGCGGCGTGCTCGCGGACCATCGCGGCCAGCTCGGCGCCCAGCGGAGCCTCGTACGGCTTCAGCTTGGCGGCGTCGGTCTTGCCCAGCTCGACCACGAAGTCGTTGGGCACCAGGGTCCGGTGGGAGCTGATGGCCTTCTTGTCGGCGGCCTCGCGCTGCAGCGCCTTCGCCACCTCGACCGGCTCCACGCCGCCGCGGAAGACCTTGGCGAAGGCTCCCTCGACCAGTCCTTCGAGGCGGCGTTCGAAACGGGACAGCACGCCCATCTCCGCCTCCTCACCGCCTCGGGTCATGATCGTATAGGCGGCGGTCGCCCGCCTCCTGTGGGGCGTCTTGCCCCGGTGCGGCCGGTTCTATCCGAGGTGAGGGGGCCGCGCGTGCGTGGTAGCGTCCTGCGGGCACTCGGGCGAGTGGCGGAATAGGCAGACGCGCACGGTTCAGGTCCGTGTGTCCGAAAGGACGTGGGGGTTCAACTCCCCCCTCGCCCACCGAACCCGGGGGCAGTCGTGGGCCTTCGCCCACCACCGAAGGGTGCAACACCCGAAACCGGCTGAACGGCCCTCCGGGGCCTTTCGGCTGCGGCGGCAGTGTCGCCGTCAAAGGGCCTCGGGCCGGTTTACCAGGTGAGCCTTCGTCGCCGCCTGGAGCCGCCCGTTGCCCCCTCACCCGCACCGCCCGACCCGCCGTCCGCGCCGCCGCACGCCCGACCGGGCGGCGCCGCACGCCGCGCTCGTGGAGCTGCTCGTGACCGCCGCCGCGGAGCTGACCGCTCCGCTGCCGCCGCTGCCGGTCCCGGACGGACGCCCGGTCACCCGCGGCCGGGTCGCGCTCGGCCGCTACCGCGCCCTGGTCGCCCCGCAGGGCGTCTGCGCCGCCGCCGTCGGGTTCAACACCGCCGCCTGGCTCGGCCCGCCCGGGGCCAGTCCGCCGCCGCTGCCCGGCCTGCACCACAGCGACACCGCCGCGGTCGACCCGCGCGGCCGGGTCGTGCTCTCCCGCGCCGTACGCGCCTACCTCGCGGTCGAGGACGTGGAGGCGTTCGACGCGGTCGTCGTCGGGATCGGCGACGGGCTGCTGCTCATCCCGTGCGAGGACTTCGCGCGCCGCCAGCAGGAGGTGGCCGATGCCCTCGCCCGCTGACCGCACCGCCCACCGCACGGCCGACCCGGCTGGCCTGGCCGCGCTGTGCGCGGCGGTCGAGGCCGAGCTGCGCGCCCTCGACCCGGCCGGTGTCCTCGCCGGCGTCGCCACCGCGGCGGGCGTCGCGGCGGCCGGCCGTGGCACCGACGCCCTGAAGGACCCGGCGTTCGCGCTCGACGTGCTGGCCTGCGTGGAGGCCGCCGGTCTCGACGACGAGGTCGCGCCGCTGGTCGCGAGGGTGCTCGAGCTGCTGCGCCGCCGGAGCGGCACCGTCGCCCCCGCCGGCGCGCCGCTGGCGCCGACGCGCACGCTGGACGAGGCGCTGGCCGAGTACGAGACGACCGGGTTCCTCGCGCTGTCGCCGAACGCCCGCCGCACCTACCGGACGTGGACCCGGCGGCTCGCCATCGCGCACGGCGCGGCTGACGTGGCGACGGTCCGCACCGGCGACCTGAGCAACCTCATCACCGCCCGGCTCGCCTCCCGGCCCGACCCGCGCGCGCAGCGGGTCCGCCGCGTCACCGGCGTCCGCACCCACATCACCGCCGTCCAGGCGTTCCGGCACTTCTGGGCGTGGCTCGACGCGATGGGCTACGCCGACGCGGCTGTGGCCAAGGCGCTGCGGCTGCCGGGCAAGCCACGCTCGTCGCACCGCCGCGGCTACACCCGGGCCGAGGCCGCCGTGGTCCGGCAGCTGTGCCGGGTCGGGTCCGACCCGATGCTCGACACCCTGGTGATCATGCTCGCCGAGCGGGCGCTGCTGCGGACCGGCGAGATCCTGCTGCTCCGGCTGTGCGACCTCGACTTCGCCGCCGGCACCATCGACGTGTGGGGCAAGGGCAGCGTCCCGCGCACCATCCCGATGA
Organism: Frankiaceae bacterium; assembly: GCA_035556555.1. Lineage (GTDB taxonomy): Bacteria > Actinomycetota > Actinomycetes > BP-191 > BP-191 > BP-191. Next base: position 308 of record DATMES010000036.1, on the reverse strand, counting down.
CCCCCGGGCTGCGGGAGTTCCTGCTCCGCTACGTCGAGGACCGCCGACCCGTGGCTCAACCGCACCTACAGCCCCGCCATGACGAAGGAGGCGCTCGGCCACGACCGCAGCACCCCCACCGACTACTACATCGAGGTCACCGTCGAGGAGCTGCGTGAGGCGCTCACTGGAGTGCCCCCGTTTTCCCGGACGGTGCGGGTGTGGTGACGGGCATCATGCGGCGGTCTCGGTGTGGTGTCGAGCCCGGTGCTTGGCTTCGTAGTCGGCGGGGCTGAGGTAGCCGAGGGTGGAGTGTCGCCGGCGCGGGT